>JANNFQ010000447.1:0-29409 GCA_031380045.1 Acidimicrobiaceae bacterium | reverse complement strand
CATGGCGGGCCTCAGTATCCGTACGACGCGGCGAGCTGGGGATCGCGTGCGGCCAGCTGGCGTGCCAACGCAACCACCACGTGACACTGCTTGACCGAGGCGTCGTCCTCCATCTTCCCGTCCAACATGATCGCCCCGGTTCCGTCGCCCATGGCGTCGATCACGCGCTGGGCCTGCACCACGTCGGCAGGGCGCGGGCTGAACACGCGCTTGGCGATCTCGATCTGCGCTGGGTGCAAACTCCATGCGCCGACGCAGCCGAGGAGGTAGGCGTTGCGGAACTGGTCCTCGCATGCGACGACATCTTTGATGTCGCCGAATGGCCCGTAGTACGGCAGGATGCCGTGCATCACGCAGGCGTCCACCATGCGGGCCAAGGTGTAGTGCCACAGGTCTTGTTGATAGGTGGCCCGCGGCGCATCGGGTGCGTCGGGGTCGGGGTCCTGCCGAACCAGGTAGTCGGGGTGGCCACCGCCGACACGCGTGGTCTTCATGCGTCGATTCGCAGCCAGGTCGGCCGGGCCCAGGCACAGACCCTGCATGCGCGGCGATGCCCCACAGATCTCTTCGACGTTGGCGACCCCCCGCGCGGTCTCGAGAATGGCGTGGACCAGAATGGGCTTGGTCAAGCCGGCCTTGGCCTCGAGCTGGGCAAGCAGCCGGTCGACGTAGTGGATGTCTTCTGGTCCCTCGACCTTCGGCACCATGATCACGTCGATCTTGTCGCCGACCTCGGTGACCAGCGTGGTCAGGTCGTCGAGGCCCCATGGTGAATCGAGGCTGTTGACGCGCGTCCACAGCTGCGTCTGGCCGAAGTCGATCGAGCGGGCCACCTTCACCATGCCGGCGCGAGCTGCTTCCTTGTCGGCCATGGGGATGGCGTCCTCCAGATTGCCAAGGATCACGTCGACCTGCGGCACGATCTCTGGCAGCTTCGCAACGACCTTGTCGTTCTGCGGTGGGAAGAAGTGAATGACTCGACTGGGACGGAACGGGATCTCCCGAAGCGGCGCCGGGGCGCCGACAGCGAGTGGCTTGAAGAAGTCACGGGGGCTGCGCACGACGTCAGGCTATGCAGGCTCGGGCTGTGCATCCGCATCGACGCGGATGCAATGCTGCTGGCGTGTCACTCAGTCCTTTCGACGCCGTGTTGTTCGATGCCGGCGGCGTGCTGGTCCTGCCCGATCCCACCGTGCTCGGCCCGCTACTGGCGTACTACGGCGGCGACCCGTCCATCGATCGTCATCGTCGCGCGCATTATCGGGCCATGGCTGTGAAGAGCGCTGCGGGTAGCGGCGAGACGTTCTGGCACGAGTACGACCACGCCTACGTCCAGTCGATCGGCGTGGCGCACGCCGACATCAGCACAGCGGCGATGGTGTTGGGGCGTACCCGCAACGCCCATCTGTGGCGGTGGCCGATCCCTGAGAACATCGAAGTGCTGCGTCTGTTGCATCTGGCCGGTGTGCCGATCGGTGTGGTGTCGAACGCCAGTGGGCAGATCGAGGAGATCCTTCGGCGCAGCGGTGTGTGCCAGACCGGCGAAGGCCCGCACGTGCCGGTCGTGACGGTGGTCGACAGCCATGTGGTTGGCGTGGCCAAACCCGATCCGCGCATCTTCGAACCCGCGCTGCAGTTCTTGAGCGGCATCGATCGCGCCCGGGTGATGTACGTGGGCGACTCGATCACGATGGACATCGAAGGAGCCCGTGCCGCCGGGCTGTATCCGGTGCTGATCGATCCGTACGACGATCACATCGGTGCCGAGTTCGCACGCATCTCGTCGTTGCGCGAGCTGTTGCCATGACGGCTGGAACCTCGTGACCGCCGGTCGGGACGTCAGCCCCCAGTGGGGCGACTGGCGTGCCAGGATCGATCTGGACGAGTACGAGGCACGCTTTGAGCACAGCTCGGCACACGGTGAGGCCGACCTGATCGAGGCGCTGGCCCGTCAGATGCAGCCGCCCGCCAGCGTGCTGGATGCCGGCTGCGGCACCGGTCGCGTCGCGATCGAGTTGGATCGTCGCGGCATCGATGTGGTTGGCGCCGATCTGGACGCCGACATGTTGGCGCTGGCGCTGACAAAGGCCCCGGACATCTCATGGACGCACGTCGATCTGGCCATGATGCAACTGAACCGGCGGTTCGGCATCGTCGCCATGCCGGGCAACGTCATGTTGTTCTGCCGCGATGTCGATCGGCGGGCGGTGGTGCAGTCGTGCGTCCAGCATCTGCAGCAGGGTGGGCTGTTGGTCGCCGGCTTCAGCTGCGATCAGTCGCTGACGCTGGCCGACTACGACGCGCTGTGCGACGACTGCGAACTGACGTTGATCGATCGTTGGGCCACCTGGGATCGGCAACCGTACGACGAGGGCAGCTACGCCGTGTCGGTGCATCGACGCAGCGAGCGACTCGACCCGCACGGTGTTCGCTGACACCGAACAACCCGCCGGATTCATGCTTCGTTGGCGGAGGGCAGTCGTGCCACCACACTGGGGGAGATTGTCAAGATCATCTCAAGAAATGGCGCTAGTTCGTCATCAAAGCGTCAAATGAGTTGCCCTGCGTCGAAATGTGAGGCGTTGTACCATCGGCGGACCCCCCCTGAACCAACCGAAGTGAGTAGCGGTGACTCACCAAAAAAACCTTGAAGTTCCGAATCTACGGCGGCGGCTCGTAGTCCTCGATTGCACGGCACTGTTGCTGGCATGGCTGCCCATGTTGGCGTGGAAGCTGTCGCGTGGCATGGAAGTGTGGAAGCTGCTCGTGGTCCAGGCCGCGCTGCTGTGCAGTGGTTTGGCACTGCTGGCGCTGCAGGGTCTGTACCTCGCTCGTGTGGCGTCCAGCCGCGTCGAAGAGATGCGGCGCATCGTGCGCAGCTCCTTCGTGCTCGGCTTCCTCCAAGCCGGCCTGTTGTGGGCGATGAGCGTGGAAGTGCAACGGCGGTGGCTCATCCTGGGCCCATTGGTCTCGGTCGTGTTCCTGCTGTGGTTCCGCGGCGGCTACCGCGCCTGGCTCAGCGCAGCTCGCGCCGCTGGCCGGCATCTGCGTGATGTCATCGTCATCGGCGTCAATGCCGACGCAGCCGATCTCGTCGACATGTTGGCCGATCACCCCGAAGCCGGGTTCCGCGTGTGTGGCGTCGTCGGCGATCCGGCGTTGGCCGTGGTGCACGGGCTGTCGGCTTTGCATCTCGGTGGCACCGACGATCTGTTGGATGTGCTGCAGCAGCACGATGTGCACGGGGTCATCACCGTGGTCGGCGCGCTGCCGGCACGCGAGTTGCGCCCGCTCATCTCCCAGCTCGAAGACGCGGGAATCCACATCCAGGTGTCCAACGGCATGCACGGCATGGCGCACCGCCGGCTGCGGGCCACCCCGGTGGCATACCAATCGCTGTACTACCTCGAACCGGCCGACACGGGCAGCCCGCAGCTGCTGGTGAAGCGCTGGACAGACATAGCGCTGGCGTTGTTCACGTTGGTGGTGGCCGCGCCGTTCATGGCTGCCATTGCCCTGGCCATCAAGCTGACCGATCGCGGCCCCGTGCTGTTCCGTCAAAAGCGTGTCGGCAAGGGCGGCGAGCTGTTCCACATGCTGAAGTTCCGGTCCATGGTGCCCGATGCCGAGGCGCTGCTGGCGCAGCTCAGCAACGACAACGAGCGCCTCGGTCCCCTGTTCAAGCTCGAGCGCGACCCGCGGGTGACGCGCATCGGCCGGTTCATCCGAGCCACGTCGCTGGACGAGCTACCGCAGTTGTTCAACGTGCTGCGCGGCGAGATGAGCATCGTCGGTCCTCGCCCGGCGCTGCCTGCCGAGGTTGCCCAGTTCGACAACCGGCTGCTCGACCGACTGCAGATGCCTCCGGGCATCACAGGTCTGTGGCAGGTCGAGGCCCGCGACAACCCGCACTTCGGGGCCTATCGCCGGCTGGACCTGTTCTATGTGGACAACTGGACGCTGAACCTCGATCTGGTCATCCTGGTCGCCACCATCGAGCAGGTGCTGTCCAAGGCGGTTCGTGCCCTCATCGGGCGTCGCGGCACGGGTCAGGCCGAGCTGCCCGAGGCGCTGCCGGCACCCACCCCGATGGCACTTCCGTTGGCAATGCCGGTCGAGGGCGTACCCGCCGAACAGATGCTGCGCTCGGCCTGAGTCAGGCCACCCGGTCGCACAGGCGCCGGGCGATCACCTTCAGGCACAGCGTCTCGTCGGCGCCTTCGAAGATGCTCAACACCCGAGCATCCACGTACAGCCGGCTGACGGGGTACTCCTCGGCGTAGCCATAGCCACCGTGGATCTGCATGGCCTCGCGGGCCACCCACTCGGCGGCCCTGCACACGAAGGCTTTCACCATGCTGGCCTCCATGGCGCCCTCGCCCTTGGCCATCATCTTGGCGACCGAGTAGCTGAACTGGCGGCCAGCCTGGATCAAGACCGCCATGCGGCCCAGCTTCACCTGGGTCAGCTCGTACTCCATGATCGACTGGCCGAACACCGAGCGGTTCTGCGCGTACGACAGCGCAGCTTCATAGGCAGCTTGCATGACACCCACGGCCCGGGCGGCCGTTTGCAAGCGGCCGTTCTCGAAGCCCTCCATCTGGAAGTAGAAGCCCTTGCCCAGACCCTCGGCCTCGCCGATCAGGTTCTGGGCCGGCACCCACCAGTTGTCCAGGGCGATCTCGTAGCTGTGCATGCCGCGGTACCCGATGGTGTCGATCGGGCGACCCTCCATCTTCCCGCCCGTGAACGATCCACCGGCATCTTGGGCGAACTCGAATCCGTGGCCCTCGCCGCGCGGCTTCGGCACGATGAACAGGCTGAGTCCGCGATGGGCCAGCTTGCGGTCGGGGTCGGTGCGGGCCAGCAGCATCAGCACGTCGGCCCGGGCGCCAAAGGTGCACCACGTCTTCACGCCGTTGATCACCCAACCATCGCTGCCATCGGGGCCGACCGAGGGCGTAGCGGTCACCTTCAAACCGGCCACATCGCTGCCGAAGTCGGGTTCGGTGACGGCAACTGCAGCCATCACTTCGGCGCTGGCCAGCTTGGGCAGCCATGCCTGCTTCTGCGCTTCGGTGCCACCTTTCACCAATGCCCGGGTCAAGATCTCGGGCCGCGTGATCAGCGAGCCACCGATGCCCAGCGAGGCCCGGCTGAGCTCTTCGGTGGCGACCACCATGCCGATGTACTCGCCATCGCCGCCCTCGCTGAATCCACCGAACTCGGCAGGCACGCTGAGGCCGAACACACCCATCTGGGCCAGGCCGCTGATCAGATCTTCCGGCACATCCTGGTTGTGGCGATGCACGTGTTCGGCACGCGGCACGATCTCCTTCTCGGCGAACGAGCGGAATGCGTCTTGCACCATCTCGTACTCGGGGTCCAGGTGGCGTGGCCCCTGGGTGGTTGCCAGCGACGCGATGAACTCGGGGTTTCGGTACTGCTCGAGAAACGGATGCGCGGCACGCATCGGCGCGGGGTCCAGCCCCCACAGCGTTTCCCGACCGCACAACCGGGTGATCAGGTCGTGGGCCATGTCGGCGGTGAACGCACAGGTGATCTGCGCTTCCACATCGCCCTTGGCGCCGTAGTCAAGCAGCGAGCGAGCGGTCTCGACCTGCGCCGCAGCGTGGGCCAGGTCGTAGGCCAGGGTCTGGTGGCGATCGGGGCCACCGTTGGCGGCCAGGTGACGGATGGCCTTGCCGACCACACCTCCGGCGAGCTCGATGACGTCGGCGGCAGCGTGCAGGTCGGGCTGGGTCACGGTTGCAGACTGTAGTGAGCAGTGGCACGCCCGGCCTGGTCCGGCTCGGTCGCGTTGCACCGGTCACATCGCCCATGTGCCAATCTGTCGCCATGTCCACCCTCGGCTCACTCGCGCGCGACCCCAGACTGTGCGTGTACTGCGGTTCGAACGTCGGCGCCGACCTCGCGTTCCGAACGGCGGCCCATGCGTTGGGCGAGGCGATGGCTCGCCGTGGCATCGGCTTGGTGTACGGCGGTGGTCATGTGGGGCTGATGGGGGTCATGGCCGATGCGGTCCTGGCCGGTGGTGGCGAGGTGATTGGGGTCATCACCGATCAACTGGTGTCGGCCGAGGTTGCGCATCGAGGGCTGTCGTCACTGGAAGTGGTGCCCGACATGCACCAACGCAAGGCTCGGTTCGAACAGCTGGCCGATGGCTTCATCGCCCTGCCCGGCGGCTTCGGCACCGTCGAGGAAGTCATCGAACTGCTCACCTGGAACCAGCTCGGTCTGGTGCGCAAGCCGGTGGTGTTGCTGGATGTCGAGCACTACTGGAGCGCGCTGTTTGATTGGATGGACCACGCCGTGTCGTCGGGCTTCGTGCGCAGTTCGCATCGCATGCTGGCGCAGCGAGCGCATACGGTCGACGAGGCATTGGCCCTGGCTCTGGCGCCCGCGCCCGAAACGCCCGGCAAGTGGATCGATCGCGATACCGGGCAGATCCCGGTGACGTTTGCACCCCCCGCCTCCATCTGAACGACACAGCTGGAGTGACGCTCACGAACCTCGGGCTGCGCGGTCGATGTCTGCCGCGCACCAGTCGATCAGCTCGGCGGCGCGCAGCATCTCTGCGGCCGACACCGTGGTCAGAGCACCGGGGTCGGACGCGCGGATGGCCATGGCTGCGCGCAGCGCGTCGTGCGTCTGTGCCGGAGCGACCTGCAGGCCGTGCTGGCCCGCCCCGCGCTTTGACACCACGTCGCCCGTGAACGCCGTGTAGTGCAGCCGCAGTGCGCCCAGTGCGCACCACTCGAACAGCGATGCCTCGAAGTTGCGTCGCGGATCGGCAGAACACGCGTTCCGAACCTGTGCCGCCAGCGGTTGCCAGTAGGCGCGCACATTGCCCACGACGAATTGCCGACGCGCTTCCACATCGACGTACACGCCCAAGCGGTCGACGGTGGGACCGCGAACCGTGACCCCGTAGGTGGAAAGGACGTACCAGGTGATCGGGTTCAGCTCGAAGCAGTCGCCATCGTGGCGGAACTGTCCGTCCAGGGTCCACGGCCGGTGCAGCGCCATCGGCGGTGTGATCAGGTCGGCCCACGCCAGGTACGGGCCATCGACGTAGGGGGAGGGCTGTTGCTCGGCCAGCAGTGCGTGAGCGGTGAGCAACGCGCCGGCGTCCTCGTCGGTCGCCGGTTCCGCGGTGATCGCAATGATGTCGATGTCGCTGGCACCAGGGCGCCAGTCGTCGAGGGCGAACGAGCCGACCACGTACAACCCCTCGACCAATCCCGGCGCGCACGAGTCGACGATCTCCAGGTATGTGCCCAGCGCGGTTGCTACGTCCATCGATCTCAGTCTGGCCCGAGACAGATCGCTACGACAGTCGTGTACCGTCGGCCCACATGGCAGACCAGCGCCCGAGCGAATCGACGACATCGATCACAGCGCCGACATCGACCGATGCGGTTCCGGCGGCCGTGCTCGACATCGCCGACGAGATCTTCGGGCCGGCGCCGCAGCACGGCGTGTCGCTGGCTCTGGTCATCCAGCACCGGGGTCGGGTCGTGTTCGAGCGCTATGGAACACAGCCCAACACGCTGTTCGGCGCGGGTGGCCCGGTGGGCCCCGAGACCACGCTGATCTCGTGGAGCATGGCCAAGAGCATCACGCATGCGGCCATGGGCATCCTGGTGGGCGACGGCGCAATCGATGTGTCGGCGCAGGCACCGGTGGCGTCGTGGCACGGCACCGACAAGCAGTCGATCACGATCGAACAGTTGCTCGAGATGCGGTCTGGCCTCGAGTTCATCGAGGATTACGTCGACCACAGCATCAGCAACTGCATCGAGATGCTGTACGGCGCAGGCCAGGACGACATGGCCGCATATGCCGCCGGCCTACCGCTGATCCATCGACCAGGCAGTGTGTGGAACTACTCCAGCGGCACCACCAACATCGTGGCGCGCATCATCGGCGACGTTCTCGGCAGCGGCGACGACGGCGGGCGTCGCGAGATGGAGGCGTTCCTGAGCGACCGCCTGTTCGGCCCGATCGGCATGACCAGCGCGACCGCGAAGTTCGATCCGGCAGGTACGTTCGTGGGATCGTCGTACGTCTTCGCCACGGCGCGCGACTTCGCCCGATTCGGGCAGCTCTATCTGGACGACGGAGTGGTCGATGGCCATCGCATCCTGCCCGCCGGATGGCGCAATCATGCTCGCCTGCCGGTGTCGTTCGACGACGAGGGCGGGTTCGGGTACGGCCGGCAGTGGTGGTTGTGGCCGCGGTACGAAGGGTCGCTGGCGTGTCACGGCTTCGAGGGCCAGTTCATCGTGGTCCTTCCCGATCGTGACCTGGTGGTGGTGCACCTGGGCAAGAGTCCGGCCGAGGCTCGGCAGCCCCTGCTGGCAGCTTTGCGGGGCATCATCGACGCATACGCGCCCGAGGCCGGGGGACCGAACTGATGGGCGATGGTGTGTGGATCACCTGCTGATCGGCTAACAAAGAGGCGTGGCATCCGAGTACGACGACCTGGCGACGGGGGAGTTGCCGCGGATCTCGCTCGACGACACGGGCGGCCCGCCCAGGCCTCGGCGGTTTCGGTCGTTCCGGTTGACGCTGAAGCTGCTGCTGATCGTCGTGGTGGTGTACGTCGCGCTGGCCACCGTGGTGCCCGGTGTTCGTCAGGCCGCCAGCGAGTTGAAGTCGGTCAACCCGATCTTGGTCTTGATCGGCCTGGGCCTCGAGATCGCCGCGCTCTACGCGTACACGTTGCTGACCAAAGCGGCGTTGGGCGATGCCGAAGACACGTTGTCGGCGTGGCGTCTGTTCCGCATCCAGATGAGCACCAAGGCGTTGTCCAGCATCGTGCCGGGCGGCAGCGCAGCGGGTTCGGCGCTGGGCTACCGGCTGATGACGTTGTCGGGTGTGCCCGGCCCCGACGCGGGCTTCGCATTGGCCACCGCCGGACTGGGTTCGGCGGTGGTGCTGAACGTGCTGTTCTGGATCTCGCTGATCATCTCGATCCCGATCCGCGGGGTGAATGGTGGGTACACCGCTGCCGCGGTGTTTGGCGTGTTGCTGATGGGTTTCGCGGCCATGCTGATCTTCGGTCTGCTGGAAGGGCAGGGTCGCGCGGAACGGTTGCTGCGCTGGATTGCTCGCAAGATGCGATTGAACGAAGACCGCGCCGCCGCGGGTGTCCGCCACGTGGGCGGTCGGTTGGAAGAGCTTGCATCAGATCGTCAACTGCTGGGTCGGGTCGTCGGTTGGGCCGCCGCCAACTGGTTGCTCGACGCCGCTGCGCTGTGGGTGTTCCTGCGCGCCTTCGGGGTGGCCACCGATCTGGATGCACTACTGGTGGCGTTCGGACTGGTCAACGTGTTGGCGGTCATCCCCCTCACGCCCGGCGGCTTGGGGGTCATCGACGTTGCCCTGCCGTCGGCGCTGGTCAGGTTCGGCCTCTCCCGATCGACCGCTCTGCTGGGCGTTGCCACCTGGCGCCTCGCTCAGTTCTTCTTCCCCATCGTGCTGGGCGGCTTGTTGTATGCGTCGTTGCGTGTCGGCCCGTGGAGCATCCATCGGCGCGAGCGTCTGCGCCGTCTGCGCGACCTGGCGGCCGACGAGGCGCTGAACCCCGAACGCGCCTTCGATTTCGCCGTGCGATTCGGCCGTCGACCGGTGCATCCGCCCATCGCAGCCGAGGCCCCCACCCAACCGCTTCAGGCGCCGAACGCGCCGAGCGACCGCAGTTCATCGCCGCCGAATGCTGTGCCTCGCATCGTGCATCAGGAGCCGTTTGACGACGACCGCTAACGTCGGCGGGATGACCGTTCATGAGCGCCCCTTCGGCCGTTGCCTCGAGGACTTCGTCGTCGGTGACGTGTACCGGCACTGGCCTGGCAAGACCATCACCGAGTACGACGATCATCTGTTCTGCATGATCACCATGAACCACCATCCGTTGCACACCAACGATTGGTTCGCCAGCAACAGCGTGCAGGGCCGCAACGTGGTGGTCGGCAACCTGGTCTATTCGCTGGTGTTGGGCATGAGCGTGCCCGACGTCAGTGGTGCGGCCATCGCCAACCTGGAAGTCGAGACGCTGCAACACAAGTTTCCCACCTTCCACGGCGACACGATCCACGCCGAGACGCGTGTGCTGGATGTGCAGGAATCGAAGTCCAAGCCCGACCGCGGCATCGTCACCGTCGAATCGAAGGGCTTCAATCAGGACGGGCAGGAAGTGTGCTACTTCCGCAGGCGGGTCATGGTGTGGAAGCGCGAATCGGCGCCGTCGCGTGACCGTCCATACGACGGAGACGCCGCCTGGGCCTGAGCGATGTCACCCGGCGCAACGTCATCCAGCGCAGCTTCACCGAGTCGGTTCTGGAATGGGGCCGGCCACGCCTCCGCGACTTGCCGTGGCGGCACACACGTGACCCGTGGGCCATCTTGGTCAGCGAGGTCATGCTGCAACAGACGCAGGTACCGCGGGCGATCCCGAAGTACCTCCAGTTCCTGCAGGCGTTTCCCAGCCCCGCGTCGTGTGCCGCTGCCCCGCTGGGTGACGTGTTGCGGCTGTGGCACGGGCTGGGGTACCCACGTCGGGCACGCAACCTGCATCTGGCCGCTGGCCGGGTGACCGAACTGGGCAGCTTTCCCGACACGCTGGCTGGTCTGCTGGAACTGCCCGGCGTCGGGCAGTACACGGCCCGAGCCGTGCTGGCCTTCGCATTCGAGGCGGACGCCGCGGTGGTCGACACCAACATCGCCAGGGTGTTCGCCCGGGTCGACGGTCAGCGGTTGACGCCAAGACGCGTGCAGGCGCTGGCCGATGCCGCGCTGCCCCATGGCGATCCGTGGCTGTGGAACCAGTCGATCATGGACCTCGGCGCCACAACGTGCCGACCCGCGAATCCTGCGTGCACCGACTGTCCTGTCCATCATCTGTGCTCATGGAGCGGGGTGGGCGACGATCCGGCAATCGGCTCGGCAGGGGTCAGCAAACGTCAGGGTCGCTTCGACGGCAGCGAACGGCAGGCGCGGGGCCGGCTGATGCGTGCGCTGCAAACAGCACCGGTGACGGTGACCGGAGTGGCCATGGTGATGCAGCGCGACGAAGCGATGTCGCAACGGCTGCTGCACGACTTGGTCCACGAGGGACTGGTGATGTCGGACGGTGTGTCGATTCGACTGCCGGAATGACGGATCACGCGCTCGTGATCAGACGCTCGTGATCTGCGTGACGATCTGCTCGTAGACGTCGTCGGCGTACTGACGCATCTCGGCGTCGGTTCGGTCCTGCACGGGATGCGGGGTGAACACGCGTGCCACCGTCGGAAAGCCCAGTGAGGTCGATTGCGCCTCGGCCGCCACGATGAACTCACTGGAGGCCACGAACACGCCCGGCACACCGCGCCCTTCCAGATCGACGATGTCGTGCACACTGCACGACGTGCAACTGCCTCAATCGGCCAGTGCCTCGATGACCATGGTGCAATGCGTGGCGATCTCGTGGCGCAGGTCGACGGGCGCGGGCTTGGTGAAGGTCGGCTTGCGATAACGCAGCACCTTCGCGCCGGCATCGACCAACCGCTGCTGGAGGTGATCCAGGAACACGTCGCCGCGTGGCTTCGAGATGTCGAGCAAACCAATGGTCTGGCCGGCAACTGACGCCGGGCGCTGGACGCGGGCGCGTGTTGTGACGGTGCGTTCGTTGGTCGGATCGAGCAGCAGCTTGCTCATGGGCAAACCTTACTCATGTATCGCGACCGTCACCGGCTTGGAACCGATGTCGCCGTTTGCCCAGCCGCCGATCATGGCCGAGAACAAGCCGGCGCCTCCGCCCGCATGCACCAGCAGGATGCCACCCGGCCGGAACTTGCCCAGCGTGACATCGCGCAGGTGCTCGGGAATGCCCTCGGCGATGCCGTTTGCACCGCGGACCAACTCGGTGCCGGGGATCTGCAGACGAGCATGGAACTCGGTCAGCACTCGTTCGCGATCCCAGCCCGCATCTGCGAACACGCGGGCGTGTTCGGGGCCCATCACCACGATCACGTCGAAGCCCAGCACCAGTTTCGGGTGATGCAACGTGCGCAGGCACGCTGCAAAGGTGTTGGCCAACGAATCGGGATCGCGCGACATCTGGTCGACGATGCAGCGCGGGCCCTCGCCGGCGAACACCGTCAGGGCATTGGTGCCCGGAGGCATGCCAAGGCTGCTTGCCAGCGACGTGAACGGCGACGATTCCTCGAGCTCGGCGAAGCAGAAGCTGACCTTGCCGGGGTTTCCGTGCGTCGCTCGGTCGACCCCGCCCGGCCGGCCGCCGCCTACGTTGCGCACGACCAGTTGCACGGCGCGGCCGATGGTGAGATTGGCTCGGTTTCCCTGACCCAGCGCGTTGCCTGCGCCGTTCATACCGATGGCACGCGTGTCCGGCCCATTGCAGATGATGACGGGCCCGACCGGCATGGTGGTGGCCAGCACGCCGTGGATGTTGAAGGCGTCGGTGCAGATGGCTTCGACCGCGGCGATCACCCACGGGAGGTACTCGGGTTTGCACCCGGCCATCACTGCGTTGATCGCGATCTTCTCGACCGTCACGTCGACCAGGTCGGGTGGAACCACTGCGACGATCTCGTGGGCGCCACGAGTGGTGCCCTGCAGCATGCGCAGGACGCGTTCCTCTGTCGGGGGAACCACAGGCAGGCCATCGGTGAACCCGCGATCGAACATCAGCTCCATCTCGTCGTCGAGGTCGGCCAGCTCGATCCGCCGCGCCTTCAGCAGGTGCCCGCTGAAACGGGCGCGCAGTGCGTCGACCAGATTCGGATCGACGCTCATCGAGCCGCACCCCGGCCGCATGACTGGCAGTTCGTCCCCCAACGTGGGCATGCCGGTGATGCGTTGCCATTCGGCGCGCGACCAGCCCACGGTGCGCTCCACTTCGTCGCCGTTGACCACGCGCATCAACGTCGGCACCGTCTCGATCTGGTGGTGCCAGCTGACGGCCAGATCGCCGTCGTGGATCGGGCATGTGCCTGCAGGGAACGTCGGATCGTCCTGGGTGTAGACGGTGGCGTCCAGCGCGGCGAGCAGCGGTGCCACCATTCGGCACGTCTCGCACTCTTCTTTCACCACTACGACCAGGCCATCTGGCAGCACCGGTGCCGCAGGCGGCGTCGCGACGTTGGCTCGTGCCGATTCCGCCATCTCGGCGCCGTCGATCACTACGGTGCGAACGCTGCTGGCCTCGGGCGGGATGTGGGGCATGCACCGAACCGTAGCCATCCATTCGGGCGGCGCTGCGACGCACGTCACGCCCTCCGATTTACTCGGCACACCTGGCCAACGTATCGTGTGAGCCATCGGGGGTCGAGCAGGGGTCCGAGTCACGTTCCACGGCGTTCGGGGTTCCACCCCGTGCCACGGCGATGACATCACGCGGTACGGCGGCAACACGTCGTGCGTGTCTGTCGATGTTCCAGGGCAGCCGCCCATCGTGTTCGACATGGGGACCGGGTTTCGCTACTTCGGCGCCACTCAACCGCAGGACGGTTCGTTCAGCGGAACATGTCTGGTGACCCACTTGCATTGGGATCACACCCAGGGTCTGCCGTTCTTCACGCCCATGTTGCGCCAGGGTGCCGAGCTCGATGTGTACGCGCCAGTGCAGGATGACGGACGATCGGTTGACGACGTCTTCCGTTCCACCATCCGGCCCCCGCTGTTTCCCATCGGTCTCGAACACTTTCCCGGTACGTTCCAGTTCCACGACGTCAGCGACGACGACTTCACCATCGGCGACGTGAAGGTGAGGTCGCGGTTGGTGCCGCACGTCGGTGCCACGGTGGGGTACCGGCTGGAATGGAACGGCATCAGCGTCGCCTACCTCAGCGATCACCAGCAGCCCTACGACGGCTCGTTCCGTGCCAGCGATGGGGCGATGGACCTGGTCCGTGGTGCCGATCTGGTCATTCACGACTCGCAGTACACCCAAGATGAGTTCGCCCAGAAGTTCAACTGGGGTCACTGCACGGTCGACTACGCGGTCTGGTTCGCCAGCCATTGCAAGGCTCGTCGGCTGGCGCTGTTCCACCACGATCCCAGTCGCTCCGACGATGCCATCGACACGTTGGGCGAGTGTGCTGCCAAGGCCGGCGAACTGATGGGCCTCGAGGTGATCGTGGCCCGCGAGGGGCTGACGGTCGAGCTGCACTGACTCGATGTTGCGACTGATCTGGCTGTGAACATCGTTCACATCGTTGCTCGAATAGCGCTTGGTGCAGTCTTCATCGTCGCCGGCGCCAGCAAGGTTGCCAGCGGGCCGGCGTGGCCATCGCAGGCCGCGCAGTTGGGTGTCGCCCCGCCGCTTGCGACAGTGGTGCCGTGGCTCGAATTGATCGTCGGTGCATCGGTGGCGGTGGGCGTGGGCGAACCGTGGCCGGCGGTCGTGGCGCTGTTCGCACTCGTCGCATTCACGTGCGTGCTGGTGCGCACGTTGCGTCAGGGCAGGCGGCCGCCATGCGCCTGCTTCGGTACGTGGAGCGCACAGCCCTTGGGATTCGGTCACGTGGTGCGCAACGCAGGTTTCGTTTCGGTCGCCGTGCTGACCCTGGCGACGAACTGATCAGCCGTCGACCGGTTAGCTGTCGACAACGAGGGCGAACGTGCTGACCAGTGCCTCGTCGCGCCATCGGTCGTAGCGACCGCTGGGGCCGCTGTGGCCGGCACCCATCTCGGTCTTCATGACCTGTGGGGCAGCGTTGGTGCGCACGGCGCGCAACTTGGCGCACCACTTCGCCGGCTCGTGGTAGCTGACGCGAGGGTCGTTCAGGCCAGCAGTGATGTACAGCGCCGGATAGGCCGTCGCGACGGTGTTGTCGTATGGCGAGTAGCTCAGCATGTAGCTGGCCGCAGGTTCGGCACGCGGGTCGCCCCACTCGTCCCATTCGGTGATGGTCAGTGGCAACGACGGGTCGCTCATGGTGGTGACGGCATCGACGAACGGCACTTCGGCAATGACTGCCTTGAACAGGTCGGGTCGCATGGTCATGCATGCGCCGACCAACAGCCCACCCGCGCTGCCACCACGGATGACCACTCGATCGGGGGCGGCCCAGCCCGCCGAGACGAGGTGCTCGACGCTGGCAATGGTGTCGGTGAACGTGTTGCGCTTGTTCTGCAACTTGCCCTCGGTGTACCAGCGCCGGCCCAACTCGCCGCCGCCGCGTGGGTGCACCAATGCCCACACCCAACCGCGGTCCAGCAGCGAGATGCGCCCCACACTGAACCATGGCGACATCGACATCTCGTAACTGCCGTAGCCGTACACCATGCAGGGCGACGCGCCCGATGGCTGATGGTCGCGTCGGCGAACGATGTCGACTGGCACCCGCGTGCCATCGGCAGCCGTCGCCCACTCGCGCGACGCCGTGTACAACGACGTGTCCACGTTGGGGGCTGGCGTCTGCTTCAACAGCACTCGCTGACCGGTCAGCAGGTCGTGTTCGAAGATGGATGCCGGCGTGGTGAACGACTGATAGCCGTAGCGCAACGCGCTGGTGTGCCACTCGGGATTGGCATCCAGCTCGAGCTCGTGCGGCTCGTCGCCCAGATCGATGACGCTGATGTCGCCGTTGCGGCGAATGATCCGAACACGTTGCTGCGCATTCGACCACTCGTGCACCACCAGGTGATCGGCGAACGGTTCGCACGCGGTGATGCGCTGACCGGCGACGTGGGCCATCAGTTCGGTCCACTCGCCGGGCGCATCCAGCGGCGCAGTCATCACGCGGAAGTCTTCGGCCTGCAGGTTGGTCAGCACCACGAACACATCGCCCCAGTGATCGACGCCGTACTCGATGCCCTCGACGCGATCGCGCACACTGGCCGGGGCCGACAACGGATCTGCTGCGGGTATCAGCCATGCCTGACTGGTCTGCTTGCTGGCCGACTCGATGATGATCCATTCGCCGCTACGGCACAGATCGATGCCCAGGTAGAACCGCTCGTCGCCTTCTTCGTAGACCAGCACATCGTCGCTCTGCTTGCTGCCGACGGCATGGCGCCACACCTGATAGGGCCGCATCTGGTCGTCGGGCATCATGTAGAACAGCTGCGTTGCGTCGGCCGACCATGCAGCCCCACCCCACGCCGAGGTGCCGCTGAGCACGTCGTCCAGATCTGCGCCGGTTGCCAGATCGCGGATGCGCAACGTGTACAACTCGCTGCCATCGACATCGCTGCTCCACGCGGCGAGCGCATGGTCGGGGCTGATCTCGAACAGACCCAGCGAGAAGAACTCGGCGTCGAACGCTTCGACGTTCTCGTCCAGCAACACGAGTTCGGTGGCGGTCTCCAGCGTGGTGCCTCGACAGTGGATCGCGTAGTTCAAGCCCTCTTCGGTTCGAGCGGTGTACCACCAGCCGTCCTTGCGTACGGGCACGGCCACATCGGTTTCCTGTACACGCGACTTGATCTCTTCGAACAGCGTGTTCGTCAACTCGCTGTGCGGAGCGAACCACTCGTCGGCGAAGACGTTCTCGGCTTCCAGGTAGGCAACGGTGTCGGGGTCGTCACGATCGCGCAACCACGACCACGGATCGTCGATGTCGCCCGTGGGGCGATGCCACACGTGCGGCACCTGCTTGGCGATGGGAGGGTTTCGGGGGTCAGCTGAAGCCACGGTGACGAGCGTAACGGCGCTCGAAGCGACGGAAAGGCGCGCAGCCTGTATCGTCGGCGCTTCATGCGGGTGTGGATCGACCAAGATCTGTGTACAGGCGACGGCCTGTGCCTCGATCACGCACCCAACGTGTTCGTGCAACTCGAGGACGGCATCGCCTATGTCGCCGAGGACGGCATGTCGTTGAACGATCCTGGTGGATCGGGCAGCTTGGCGTGGGTGCCGCCGCGCAACGAACAGGCAGTGATCGATGCAGCCCTCGGGTGTCCGGGCGAATGCATCTTCATCGAGATGGACCGCGCGTCGGCGGCTTGACCAACTGGGGGCGGCCTGGGCATTCCGGGGCGGATAGCCTTCGGCATGTGAAACGCAGCAGCGTGGCCCACCTGAACTGTTCGGTGGCGCAGACCCTCGATGTGGTCGGCGAATGGTGGACGCTGCTGGTCGTCCGCAACCTGATGTGGGGCCAGCACCGGTTCGAGGCCATCCAGGCCGACCTGGGCATCGCTCGCAACATCCTCAGCGATCGTCTGGTCACGCTGGTCGCCCACGACATCGTCCAGCGTGTCAAGTATCAAGACCATCCCGAGCGGTTCGAGTACCACCTCACCGCGAAGGGTCGCGAACTGTTCCCGGTCATCGCCGCGCTGATGGCGTGGGGCGACAAGTGGGCCGCACCCATGGGTGCCCCGGTGCATCTGGTGCACACGTGCGGTCACACGGTGACGCCCACCGTCGTGTGCGACGACTGTGGCCAACCGCTGCACCTCGGTGACGTCAGGGCGCGCAGTGGCCCCGGCCGGCGTCAAGTCGCCGGCGCTGCCACCGACGCCGGTTGACGCACGGCATCGCTCGCCGGCCTCGGGACATCGGGACATCCGGACCCGGGCAAACGTCACACCCACCCATCCGTTGCATGACAAAACGCAGTGCCGTACTGTGGGCACATGACCGACATCACCACTGATGCCAGCCCCGTTGACACCGGCCCCGTTGACACCGGCACGGCGTGGCATCCAACGGCATGCATCTTGTGCGAGTGCAACTGCGGTATCGAGGTTCGCCTCGGCGGCGCGTCCGGAACTCGTTTCGAGCGGATCCGCGGCGACAAGGCGCACCCGGCCTCGCAGGGGTACACGTGCGAGAAGGCCTTGCGCCTGGACCACTACCAGCACCAGCCCAGGCTGACGTCGCCGTTGCGCCGCCGGCCCGATGGCACGTTCGAAGAGATCGATTGGGACACTGCGATCCGTGAGGTCGCCCAGAAGTTGGCGGCGGTGCGCGATGCCTATGGGGGCGAGACGATCTTCTACTACGGCGGTGGCGGCCAGGGGAACCACTTGGGTGGCGGGTACAGCGGCGCCACCTTGCGCGCGTTGGGCGCCAGGTATCGGGCCAATGCGTTGTCGCAAGAGAAGACCGGCGAGTTCTGGGTGAACGGCAAGATGATGGGCGCCTTGGTGCGCGCTGATTTCGAGCACACCGAGGTGGCGCTGTTCGTGGGCAAGAACCCGTGGCAGAGCCATGGCTTCCCACGGGCTCGCACCGTGTTGAAAGAGATCGCCAACGATCCGTCTCGAGCAATGATCGTCATCGATCCCAAGCGCAGCGAGACTGCCGACCTCGCCGACTTCCACCTGCAGGTCAAGCCCGGAACCGACGCGTTCTGCTTGGCAGCCGTGGTGGCAGTGCTGGTGCAGGAAGGGCTGGTGCATCGCGGCTGGGTCCAGGAACACACGGTGGGCTTGGAACAGATCGCGGCAGCGTTCGCCCACGTGTCTGTGGCCGACTATGCCGCGCGCTGCGGCGTCGATGAAGCACTGATCCGTGGCGCCGCTCGCCGCATCGCCGGCGCTGCCAGCGTGGCAGTGTTCGAAGACCTGGGCGTGCAGATGAACCGGCACAGCACGCTGAACAGTTGGCTCGAGAAGCTGGTGTGGATGCTCACCGGCAACTTCGGTGTGCCCGGCTCGCAATACGTCCCCTCGGCGTTGGTCGCGCTGGCCCGGGCCGGCACTGGCAAGAAGGCCGACAGCGCCAACGACAAGACATCGCCCGTGGTCGGCGCCAAGATCATCAGCGGTCTGGTTCCGTGCAATGTGGTCGCCGACGAAATCCTCACCGACCATCCGCGGCGCTATCGGGCGATGTTGGTCGAGAGCGGCAATCCCGCGCACTCGCTGGCCGACAGCAAGCGCATGCGCGAGGCTTTGCAGGCGTTGGAACTGGTGGTGGTCATCGATGTGGCCATGACCGAGACTGCGCGGCAGGCGCACTACGTGCTGCCTGCCCCGACCCAGTTCGAGAAGTGGGAGTCGACCTTCTTCAACTTCGACTTCCCGCACAACGTGTTCCATCTGCGCAAGCCGGTGCTGACGGCACCCGAAGGCGTGCTGCCCGAGCCCGAGATCCACGCTCGTCTGGTCGAGGCGCTCGGGGCCTTGCGCCCCGAGCAACTGGCCCCGCTGCGCGCAGCCGCACAGCAGGGCCGCGCGCAGTTCGCTGCAGCGTTCTTTGAAGCAACCGCGGCCGATCCGTCGCTGGGCGCTGTGGCGCCGGTGGTGCTGTACCGCACGCTGGGCCCCACGCTGCCCGACGGGGCTGCGTCGGCGGCGATCCTGTGGGGTGCAGCCCATCGTTGTGCGCTGGGCTTCGAGGCGTCGGTGCGTCGTGCGGGCTTCAGCGGTGAGGGCCTCGAGCTGGGCGAGTCGTTGTTCGAAGCGATCCTCGGCAACCACAGTGGCGTCGCGTTCACGCTCGACGAATGGGACGACGTGTGGTCGCGGCTCAACACCGATGACCAGAAGATCCAACTGGTCATCCCCGAGTTGCTCGACGAGTTGGCTTCGCTGCCCGACGATCTGCCGATCGCCACCGACGAGTTCCCGTTCGTCCTGTCGGCCGGCGAGCGTCGATCGTTCACCGCCAACACCATCATCCGCGACACCGCCTGGCGCAAGCGAGACGCCGAGGGCGCCCTACGCGTCAGTCCCAGCGACGCCGGCGTCCTGGGCATCCAGACGGGCGGACGCGTTCGCGTGGTCACCGGGCGCGGCTCGGCCGAAGTGCTGGTCGAGGTGAACGACGTCATGCAGCCGGGTCACATCTCGCTGCCCAATGGCTTGGGGCTCGACCAGCCTGCTGCCGGCGATCTGGCGGACGACCTGCAGGACAACGGTTTGCTGCGCACCGGCGTTGCGCCGAACGAACTGACCGACGGTGCGGCACGCGATTGGATCGCCGGCACGCCCTGGCACAAGAGCGTGCCGGCCCGGTTGGAACCCGTCGGCTGACGGCCCGAAAATCGCGGCCGCGCTGTGGCGCTGGGCGGCCGAATTGTTACTATGGCCGTAGTGGTAATTCATCGTCGCACTCGGCGATGGGTGCCGTGCCTGCATCGACCCGACGGGAGTCCCCGATGACCAGTTTCGATCTCGATCTCAGCAAGTACAACCTCGGTTGGAGTGACGACGCGGTCGAATACGCCTTCAAGCCCGCAAAGGGCCTGAACCAGGGTGTTGTCGATCAGATCTCGTGGTGGAAAGGCGAGCCCAACTGGATGTCCAAGCAGCGGCAGCGCAGCTTGCGGCTGTTCGAGAAGAAGCCGATGGCACCGTGGTTCGCCCAGAACATGCCCGATCTCGACTTCCAGGACATCTTCTACTACCTCAAGCCGGCCACCGATCAGGTCAGCGAGTGGGACGACCTGCCCGAGCAGATGAAGACCACCTACGAGAAGCTGGGCATCCCCGAAGCCGAGCGCAAGTACCTGGCCGGGGTGACGGCGCAGTATGAATCGGAAGTTGTTTTCCACCGCAATCGTGAAGATCTCGAGGCGCAGGGCATCTTGTTCTGCGACATGGACACAGCGCTGCGCGAGTATCCCGACCTGGTCAAGCAGTACTTCGGTTCGGTCATCCCAGCGGGCGACAACAAGTTCGCCGCGCTGAACACTGCCGTCTGGAGCGGTGGCTCGTTCATCTACGTGCCGCCGGGCGTCAACTGCGAGATGCCGTTGCAGGCCTACTTCCGCATCAACAGCGAGAACGCGGGCCAGTTCGAGCGCACGCTGATCATCGCCGACGAAGGCTCGCAGGTGCACTACATCGAAGGCTGCTCGGCCCCCGTGTACACCCGCGACTCGTTGCACTCGGCCGTGGTCGAGATCGTCGTCAAGCCGCACGCTCGCGTCACCTACACCACCATCCAGAACTGGTCTCCCAACGTCTACAACCTGGTCACCAAGCGTGCCCGCGTCGAAGAGTGCGGGCACATGGAGTGGATCGACGGCAACATCGGCTCGAAGCTGACCATGAAGTACCCATCGGTCTACCTGGTGGGCCCCAAGGCCACCGGTGAGGTGCTGTCGGTGGCGTATGCCGGCCCCGGTCAGCATCAGGACGCGGGCGCCAAGATGGTGCACGCGGCCAACGAGACCACATCGAAGATCGTGTCGAAGAGCATCAGCAAAGACGGTGGCATCACCACCTATCGCGGCCTGGTGCGTGTCGACGAGGGCGCGCATGGTTGCAAGAGCCACGTCCAGTGCGATGCGCTCATCCTGGACGAGCAGAGCGAAAGTCGCACGCTGCCGTACATGGAGGTCGGCGAGCGCGACGCTCAGATCGGCCACGAGGCCACCGTCAGCAAGATCGCCGACGAGCAACTGTTCTACCTCATGAGTCGCGGCCTATCGCAAGAGCAGGCGATGAGCATGGTGGTCAACGGCTTCATCGAGCCGATCACCCGCACGCTGCCCATGGAGTACGCGGTGGAATGGAGCCGTCTCATCGAACTGCAGATGGAAGGTAGCGTCGGCTGACGCAGGAAGCCGCGCCAGCGTCACGTCGGCTGACCGACTTTGCCGGGTAGGTTCGGTCGCATGGCGATCGAAGTGGTCACGACCGATGGAATCTTTGCTCTCGACGGGGGCGAGTGGGATGTGACCAACAACATCTGGTTGGTGGGCGACCAGCGCAGCGTCATCGTGTTCGACGCCGCCCACGATGCCGACCGAATCGTGCAGGCCATCAATGGTCGCCGGGTGAAGGCCATCGTGTTGACCCACGGGCACAACGATCACATCAACGCAGCTGTTCCGCTGCGCGAGGTGGTCGATGCGCCCATCTGGCTGCACGACGCCGACCGCATGTTGTGGGATGTGGTGTGGCCCGACGATTCGCCCGACAAATCGATGTTGCCAGGCTCGATGTTCGAGAGTGCCGGGCACCGGCTGCGCGTACTGCACACGCCCGGCCACTCGCCGGGATGCTGTTGCTTCCACGATTCCGAGAGTGGCGTGGTGTTCAGCGGCGACACCCTGTTCTGCGGGGGCCCGGGGGCCACCGGGCGCAGCCACAGCGACGAGGCCACCATCGTTGCCTCTATTCGCGATGTGCTGCTGCGCCTGCCCGACCAGACCATCGTGCACACGGGGCATGGTGAATCCACCACCATCGGTGCCGAACGCGACGGCGTGCTGGCACGAGCCGCCGAACTGAGTCTCTGACGATCTTGGGTGACCGTGCCTTGGGTGACGGTGCCGCTGGGCCCATCCGGCGGCAGAATGTGGGCATGCCGATGCGCCAGGAGTGCAAGCACTACGAGAGCCGCACCTACGGGAACAACGAGACCGTGCGCAAGTGCAACCTCGATCTTGCGCCAGAGGCGCCGTGGCGTTGCCCCGACCAGTGTGCGGCGTTCGAGCGCCGCATGGACATGGGGTGGACCTACGGCACGGTCGTGCCGCCGCCCACCCCAGTCGAGCCGCCGGGGCTGCTCGACGGCACTGCTGCTGCTGTGCTGGACGAGGCCGAAGACCACCTGAATGCCGTGGGTGCGCAGATCTTGGCCGAGGTCCAGGCCGAGCAAGCGCGCGGTGGTCGGCGCGGCGGTGGCCAAGGCGGTCGGTGGCGCATCTTCCGCCGTCGCGGTCGCTGACACCAGACGTCGTCCCATCTGGCGCCCGGTCGTCCCGGCGAATTTCTCCTATCACGACAGTAGAATTTATTCGTGCTCGCGTTCTCTCCTGAAGCTGTTCGCGCGTCAGCGCAACACGACCTCGCTGCCCGATCGGCCGCCGCCGAACGTGCCGGTGCCGCCATCTTCCCCACCGCCGACGACGAGGTGTGGCGCTACAGCCGCATCGGCGAACTCGACCTCGGCTCGTTCGTGCCCGGCCACGCGGTCACTACCGTCGAAGGTGCCGAGGGGGCCTCGGTCGTGGTCGGTGGCCAGCTGGGACAGCGCTTCCAGGATGTTGAAGCAGTCGATGTCTTCCACGAACTGAACAGTGCGTTCATGGATGCCGTGGTCGTCAGCGTGCCCGCCGGCCGTGCGGTAGCGCAACCCATCGTGGTCACCCACCAGATCGACGCTGCCGGCGTTGCGTGCTTTCCACGCCTCATCATCGATGCGGCGGCCGACAGCGAGGTCACGGTCGTCGAGCAGTTCATCTCGCCCGATGGCATCAGATCGTTGTGCGTGCCGCGGCTCGAGGTCGAGGCCGGCGCGGCAGCGCGAGTGCGTTACCTGGGTGTGAACCTGCTGGGATCGTCCACGTGGATGCTGGGCCATCAGCACTCCATCGGCCAGCGCGATTCCACGACGTTGCTGTCCACCGTGGCGCTGGGCGGCGACTACGCCCGCATGCGCACCGAGGCGCACCTGACCGGTCAGGGCGGCACCACGCGCCAGATCGCGTTGTACTACGCCGATGGCAATCAGATGCACGACTTCCGCACGCTGCAAGATCACGTGGCTCCCAAGACGAACAGCGATCTGCTGTTCAAGGGCGCCGTGCAAGATCACGCCCGCAGCGTGTACACCGGTCTCATCAAGATCCGCCACGACGCACGC
Organism: Acidimicrobiaceae bacterium; assembly: GCA_031380045.1. Classification (GTDB taxonomy): domain Bacteria; phylum Actinomycetota; class Acidimicrobiia; order Acidimicrobiales; family Ilumatobacteraceae; genus VFMC01. Next base: position 5,882 of record JANNFQ010000447.1, on the reverse strand, counting down.
GGGTCGGCGGCGTTCCAGACCAATCGCAACCTGACGCTCAGCGAGGGAGCCTGGGCCGAAAGCGTGCCAAACCTCGAGATCGAGACGAACGACGTCAAGTGCAGCCATGCCAGCACGGTGGGGCCGATCGACGAAGAGCAGCGGTTCTATCTCGAAAGTCGCGGCATCCCGCCCGAGATCGCCGAGCGCCTCGTCGTGCTGGGGTTCTTCGACGAAGTGCTCGACCAGTTGCCCGTCGGCCCGTTAGCCACCCGGCTGCGCGAAGCAGTGAGCGCCAAGCTGCAGCGGAGGACCTCGTGAGCGACGTCGTCAGCGCCGTCGTGTGCAAGTTCGACGACCTGGCCGTCAACTCGGCGACCCGGTTCGTGGTCGGCGACACCCCGGTCGCAGTGGTGCGCATCGGCGACGACGTCTACGCCATCGGCGATACGTGCTCGCACGCCGCCATCTCGCTCAGCGAGGGCGAGCTGTTGTGCGATGACCTCGAATTGGAGTGCTGGAAGCATGGCAGCTCGTTCAGCCTGCTGACCGGCGAACCGCAAACGTTGCCAGCCACACAACCGGTGCCCGTCTTCGTGGCTCGAGTGCTGGACGGCGACGTCGTGATCGACATCGAAACCGGAGCACTGTCATGAGCACACTGTCATGAGCACATTGCAGATCACCGACCTGCGCGCGTCGGTCGCCGGCAAGCAGATCCTGCACGGCATCGACCTGACCGTCAGCAGCGGCGAAGTCCACGCCGTCATGGGCCCCAACGGCGCCGGCAAGAGCACGTTGTCGGCTGTGGTCATGGGCAAGCCGGGCTACGAAGTGTTGGGCGGCTCAGTCACACTCGATGGCGTCGACATGCTGGCGCTGCCGGCGTGGCAGCGCGCCCAGGCCGGTCTGCACCTGGTCATGCAGTACCCCAGTGAGGTGCCCGGCGTCTCGCTGGATCACGTCATGGAACAGGCGCTGGTTGCCCGGGGTCGTTCAACCGATGGGCTGGAAGCGTTGCTCGAAGCCGAGGCCGCACGCATCGGGTTCGCACCCGAACTGCTGCACCGCTCGCTGAACGTCGACCTCTCGGGTGGCGAGAAGAAGCGCAACGAGACGCTGCAGTTGGCGGTGTTGCAACCACGCATCGCCATCCTCGACGAGCTCGACTCGGGTCTCGACATCGACGCGCTGCGCGACTGCGCACGACGGGTCGAAGACCTGACCAACGAACACCATCTGGGCGCGCTGGTCATCACGCACTACAACCGGCTGCTCGAGATGTTGCATCCCGATGTCGTGCACATCCTGGTGAAGGGTCGCATCGTGCAAAGTGGCGGACCCGAATTGGCCGACGTGCTGGAACGTGATGGCTATGGGGCGTTCAGCGTTGCCGACGACGCTGCGGAGCAGTCATCGACAGCGTCGAAGTCGTCGCTCGACGACCTCTTCGCACACTGATCGAGGTCTTGATCAGCCGACCGGGCTGTAGGCACGCAGGCGGGCGATGCGCTCGTCGGTGGAGGGGTGTGTCGAGAACAGCTTCGCCATCTTCACGCCGTTGCGTCCGTGTGCCTCGGCCAGCGGGTTGTGGATGTAGGCCTGCGCCTGCGCCGGGGCGACGTTCATCGGCCTGCGTGCGGCCAGGGTCTCGATGCGGCCCAGTGCGTTGGCCAGGTTGTCGCCGGTGCCCAGCAGTTGGGCTGCGCCTCGGTCGGCATCGAACTCGCGAGACCGCGACACTGCCATCTGGATCAGGCTGGCGGCGATGGGGGCCAGCAACGCCATCATCAAGATGGCCAACGGATTGGGCCGGTCTTCATCGTCTCCGCCACCACCGAACATCGTGGCGAACATGGCCATCTGGGCGACGAAGCTGATCGCTGTGGCGATGGCTGCAGCGACAGAGCCGATCAGGATGTCTCGGTGCTTCACGTGCATCATCTCGTGGGCCATGACCGCTTCGACCTCGGCCGGTGGCATGGACTGCAACAGGCCCGTGGTCGCGCAGACCACTGCGTGACGTGGGCCGCGGCCGGTCGCGAATGCGTTCGGCTGTTCGCTGGGCGAGATGGCCACGCGCGGCATGGGCAGGTTGGCTCTCTGCGCCAGCGACGCGACCATGCCATAGAACTGCGGATGCTCGGCTTCGGTGATGACCTGAGCGCGAGCCGACCGCAGGGCCAGCTTGTCGCTGAACCAGTACGAGCCGCCGACCATCACGAATGCGATCAGCAGGCCGATGGTCATGGCGCCGGTACTGCCGCCACCTATCACGGCTGAGACGGCCACGATCAGGCCGCCGAGCGAGGCGAGCAACACGCTCGTCTTCATGGTGTTCTTGAACATTGATGCAGTGCTCCTGTGTCGAGTGAAGTGAGTGTCGAAGTGATGGGGTCAGAAGTCGAACATCTCGCCGAGGAACGACGAGCGCTTCTTCTTGGGTTTGCCGAATGGGCGCGGATGGTCATGCGAGTCGTCGTCGTCCCAGTCGCGTCGGTGTTCTTGATCGCGATCGCCCCGGCCAGATCGATCGTTGGTCACCGGGGCGGGAAATGCGTTGGGCGCCGGGGCCGCTGCCCGCGGCAGCGTCGCCGCAGCGCGCTCGATGATCTTGTCGAGCTCACCCCTGTCCAGCCACACGCCGCGGCACGTGGGGCAGTAGTCGATCTCGATGCCTTGGCGGTCGGCCATCACCAGGTCGACGGTGGTGTCGTTGGGACATTTCATGTGCTCGTGGTACTCCTTCGGTGGGACATCGAAATCCTGACCGAAGGTCTCTCCCGCCCGGCGACGAACGCCGGGCCTCCGCCGCCGGACTGCGACTCGCTGTGCACACGCTGCACACCGGGCCGACGTCGTGATGACGACTGCGGAGCCGAGGGATACTCCCCTTCTCGACGAAATGCTAGCGGCACAGCGATCGATGTAACACGCTTTCGACGCTGTGGCCGTCCTCGATCGACCCGGTAGGTTCGGATGGATGAGCCCGGACGAGCGCAACACCGATGACATCGTCGTGCATCCCAACGTGCAACGAGTGATCGATGCCGCAACCCGCGCCGGTCTGTCCATCGAAACTCGGCGCTTTCCCGAGGGCACCAAGACGGCAGTCGATGCTGCGAATGCGATCGGCGTGCAGGTCGGCCAGATCGTGAAGAGCCTCATCTTCGGCGTCGATGGCGAGATCGTGCTGGCCTACGTCAGCGGCGCCAATCAACTGGACGAGAAGCGCCTGGCCGCCGCGGCCGGCGGTACGAAGTGCGCGCGCGTCGATGCCGACACGGTGCGCGAGGCCACCGGATTTCCCATCGGTGGCGTGCCGCCGTTCGGGCACACCACGCAGCTGCGGATCTTCATCGACCCCGACCTGTTGCAGTATGACCAGGTGTGGGCAGCGGCCGGTACCTGGAACGACGTGTTCGCCATCGAACCCCACGAACTCGTTGCCGCAAGCGAAGGCGTCATCACCGATCTCAAGCGCGGCTGAACTCCGGGCGAACATTGCGATCGGCTCTGCATCCCGGTTAGATGCTCTCATGCGTGGCCCGGGCGAAGCCGTCGAGTTGACAGCAATCCTGTGGGCCGCGCCCGAAGGCGGGTTCAGCGCATTGAATCCAGAGACGGGCACAACCTCCGAAGGTGAGACTCAGGCCGAGGCACTGACCAACCTGAAGGAAGCAACCGCGCTCTACCTCGAAGAGTTCCCTTTGCCGCTCGGCGAGCGGCCTGTTGTCACGACATTCCACATCGCCGACGTTGCCTGAACTCCCGCACGTCTCGGGGACTGAGGCCGTTCGCGCCCTGGAGCGCCTTGGCTTTTATGTCGTTCGCCAGCGCGGCAGCCCAGCACCTGTTCGTCCGAGAAGTGCTGTTGTAGTCGCCTCGCGAGTTCGTCGCCGATCGTGGCAGTGTCGTGCAGCGCATCCGCAGCCAGCACCAGCAATCGATCACGCTCGTCGGCCCAGCAGAGGTCCGACGCGTCGCCATGCGTCAGCGAGGTGATCTGTTCGTCGCTGAACGCGACACGCTCGCCGAAGAAGGCGATGTGGACGCCCCACTCGTACTCGCACCGACAGCGAGCGCAGGTTCGGTCGATGACGATCTCGCGGTCGAGCATCGTGAGTGACAGGTGGCGGCTGAGTTCGTAGTGCCCCCACGTGCCCTGTTGCGAAATCAGAAACACAAGGAGCGCATGATGGGCAAGAGGCCGACTCCGGTACCGGGCGTTGCGCATCCTGTGGGAGCTGCGCGGCGGCCCGCTGGGTGTACGCGCCATCCTGGCCCGCTGCGACGGGCTGTCGTCCAGCGTGCTCTACACGCGACTGCGCGAGCTGGCGGACGCGGCGCTGATCATCCGGAACGACGATGAAGCGAGCGTGTTGACACCGTTGGGACGATCACTGGGCGCCGCACTGGAGCCGCTGGATCGGTGGTCGGTCGGTTGGCACCGAACGTTGCAGTCCGGCCGGAAGCGACCGGGCTGAGAACGCCGACGGTGGCGGGGTTCAGCGGTGGTCGGACGCTCAGGCGGTGGCCGGCATTCGGCGCGACGCAGCGATGCCGGCGACGAGCCACGTCAGGGTGGTCAGGCCGGCGCCCAGCTGTGTGTTCATCGGTCCGCCGGCGGCGATGAATCCAGACGTGCCGAAGATCGTGACGGTCTCGATGACCTGCTCGACGAACGTCACCGCGGCCAACACGCCCACCCAGCGCGGCAGCTGGCCGCTGCGCAGACCGGCCCAAGCAAGTGGGCCCAGCGTCAGCACGGTGAACGCGGTCAACGTGGGGCCCCAATAGTTGGAGATGTCGAACAGGGTGCGGACGGTGTTCGGGTCGAGCAACTCCGGGCGGCGAGCCATGCCGGCGATGAACCAGCTGGCCGCCGTGGTCAGCAACACGACAGCGGCGACGCCGAACACGAACAGCCGGCCGGCGATGCCGCCGAGCAGTTCGCGCATCAACACCGCGTACACAGCGAACACCGGCGCAGCCAGCGTGAGGAAGAAGGTGGACCAGCGCACTTGCTCGCGGTGCTCCAGCAGCCAGGCGACGATCGTGCCCCCGTCGTCGTTCACGCCGGGCGGTTCTCCCTCGGCCAGTACGGCGATCGCGTACAGGACCACCACCCCAATCGAGACGGCCAACAACATCGTGCTGCGTTTCATCGCCCACCCCCTGGTCGGGTGACAGTAATACCAGCGAACGGCGGCGTTGTCAGTGATCGTCGAGGGTTCGTTGCAGCAGTGCCTGCGCGGACCACCGCATCAGTTCGATCGCGTCCGATCGGGTCAGCCCGGCCACATCCACCAACCACACCAGTGCTTCGATGCCGATGGTGGCCCGAATGGCCAACACCAGCCGGTGAAGTTCGTCCTCGGGAACTCGGTCTGCGAGCACCTCGAGTGCCTCGCCGATCCAGCCGATGGCGCGGCCCTGCCTCAGTGGCAACGCCTTGCGCTCGTCCTCGGGGATCTCCAACGACAGACGCAACGTCGTGCGTTGCTGCGACTCGGTGTCCAGGATCATCGCGGTGAACGCTTGGACGACAGCGTCCAGACGATCGGCCGGATCGTCGGGAGGATCCGCCGGCAGCATGGACGTCGCGCCGATTTCCGGATGCGCTGCCAGGATCAGCGAGCGCTTGTTGCGGAAGTAGCGATACGCCGTCGTTCGTGACACTTCTGCTGCATCGGCGGCTTCTTCCACGGTCGGTGTGATGCCGGCCGTGATCAATGCGCGCGTCGCCGTGATCAGCGCGTCGCGAGTGCGGCGTTTCTGGGCCGACCGACCCATCGCTTCGTACCCGAGGTTCGGGGAGTTGCTTGACATCGCCTTCATGGTACGCCAGTGTTCTTATGGTACATGAGTACCACGAATGTCACCTCCGAAGGAGCTCGACC
>JANNFQ010000440.1:0-11075 GCA_031380045.1 Acidimicrobiaceae bacterium | reverse complement strand
ATCGCCAAGCTGACCGCACAACTCGGATTGACGTTGGAGCGCCTCGACGTCGCCTCGCCGACACCCACCGACATACGGGAGATGCAACGCCTGCTGTACGGCCTGTACGCCGTGCTCGAGTTGCACTTCGCGCAGGAGGACGAGAGCTTCCTCTCGCTGGCCGATGATGCGTCGGTCGAGCAGCGGTGACATTCGGCTCTACTGCGTCGCCGCCTCGCGTGCCGATGGTTGAGTTGTGACAGCTGTCGGCCACCTCAGCATCCTGCGCGCAACGCTGGCGCTGCACCTCGCGCAGTTGTGGCCGGTGCGTCGCGCCCGGGCAACTCGACGGCGCACGCGGATGAGCTCACGCGATCTCGCAACCATGCTGGACACGCTTCCCGAGCGACTGGTGCGCTTTCATCTCTGGGACCTCAGGATCGTGTACTGCAACGCTGCATGGGCCCAGTTCTACCGCTTGGAGCCGAGTCAGGTGGTCGGGCGCCGGCTGGACGAGTTCCTGTCCGAAGATGGAGCGGCCGGCTTGGCATGGCAGCGGGCGCGGCTGTCTCTCGAGAACCCGGTGCTCGCCGATGCCGTCCCGCGCGAAGACCACAACGCGCCCGATCACTGGGTGCAATGGGTCGATCGATACCTGCCTTCGGGCGAGGTGATCGCGGTCGGACGCGACGTGACGCGAAGCCGTCGAGCCGAACGAGATCTGGCCATCAGCGAAGCGCGATTTCGTGATCTCGCCGACCATGCCGCCGACATCGTGTGGCATGTGGTTGCCGATCCGGTTCCTCGCTTCGACTACATCAGCCCATCAGCCGAGAAGATCCTCGGATACCCGGTTTCACTCTTCCTTGCAGATGCGAAGCGCTTCCTGGAGATCCTCGATGACGAGAGCAGAGCGATCGCTTCGGCCGCGTTCAGCGGCGGAGAGATCCACGAGCGAAGTGACCATCGCTGCACCCGTCCGGACGGATCGATCGTGATCATCGAATCGCACCTCAGCGTCGTTGCCGACGGATGGCAAGGAGTCAGCCGCGATGTCACCGAGCTTCGGTCGCTCCAGGCCCACCTTGCCGAACTCGCGCTGCACGATCCGCTGACAGGTCTCGCGAATCGACGTCTCCTCGACGAACTGCTGGACGCAGGCCTGGCTCGCGTGCAACGAAGCGGGTCGTCGTTGGCGGCGGTGTACCTGGATCTCGATCAGTTCAAGGAGGTCAACGACGAGCATGGTCACGACGCGGGCGATGTCGTACTGCAAGAGACCGCCCGGCGGCTGCTGTCTGTCGCCCGGAACGCCGATGTCATCGCCCGGGTCGGCGGCGATGAATTCGTCGTGGTCTACGAGCCGAGCGGTGGCGATTCCGGGGCCGACAGCCTGATGGAGCGCATCAGCGCAGCCCTGTCGCTTCCCATCCAGATCAGCTCGGCGATCAAGGTGTACTGCCACCCCAGCCTTGGCTCGGCCAACGCTCGCGACACGGGATTCGATCGAGTGGCGTTGCTCATCCGGGCCGATGCGGCGATGTACGAAGCGAAGCAGGAACATCGTCGCAGCCAGTTCCACACCACCGCAGTCGCCGTGACCGGCCGAGGTGACCAGAGGGTTGAACGGCCGTACGCGGCCATCTCGTCTCGTGACCGTAACTCAGGCTGCGTGTAGAGACTCGTCATCTACGCTGCCGACATGTCAGTGCAGGCGAACCTCTCAGCGGATCTTCAATGCTGCTGACGATCACGTCGTCTGCCTCGCCTGCCACGGATCTCTCGGTTTCCTCCTCCACAAGAACCCTGATCGTGTGCATGAGAAGGAGATGCCCTTCGGAATGGCGCGCGTCTGCTATCCGGAGGCGACGTCCGAGCGCTGCACGGCAGCGTTGATCGTTGACATCGACCCGGTGCAGTTGGTGCGTGGGCGTCGCGGCGGTCCGCAGGGCAATGGCTTCTCGCTGTCGCAGTACGTGAACGATCGGCCCTACGCGGTGTCTTCGTTCATGTCGGTCGCGATCAACAAGGTGTTCGGCACCGCGATGACAGGGCGCAGCAAGGACCGGCCCGAGCTTGCCGAACAGACGATTCCGCTCATCGTTCGTCTCCCTGTGCTTCCCTGCCGCGGTGGCGAGCGGGTGCTGCGGGCGATGTTCGAACCGCTCGGCTACGAGGTGAAGGCGTCGGGCATTGCGCTCGACGACACGTTCCCTGAGTGGGGCGAGAGCCGTTATCTCGACGTCACGCTCTCCGCCGTGGCGCGGGTGAAAGACGTGCTGGAGCACCTGTTCGTGCTGCTGCCGGTGCTCGACGACGACAAGCACTACTGGGTCAGCGACGACGAGGTGGAGAAACTGCTACGGCGTGGCGGCGACTGGCTGGGTGCACACCCGGAGCGGGAGTTGATCACACGTCGCTATCTACGTCACGACCGCCGGCTGACGCGCGATGCGCTCGCTCGCCTGATCGAAGCCGACGGCTCGGTCGAGGATCCCGACGAGGCGCAGCAGGCGCACGACGACGAGGAGGCTGCGATCGAGAAGCCGGTCCGACTCAACGATCAGCGCATGGAAGCCGTTGTCTCTGCACTGCGCGACTCGGGTGCGCAGCGCATCGCCGACCTCGGCTGCGGTCAGGGAACTCTCGTGCGCGCGCTACTGAAGGAGGCGTGGGTCGACCGAGTCGTGGGCGTCGACGTCTCGTGGCGATCGCTCGAGACGGCGGCGCGTCGCCTGCGACTCGACGAGATGCCCCCACGCCAGCGCGCTCGTGTCGATCTGTGGCAGGGAGCGCTCACGTATCGCGATCGCCGCCTGCGCGACTTCGATGCGCTGGCGGTCGTGGAAGTCATCGAGCACATCGATCCGCCGCGGCTGGCCGCGTTCGAAGATGCCGTGTTCGGTGGTGCTCGGCCGCGTACGGCCGTCGTCACCACACCCAACGTCGAATACAACGTGCTCTTCGAGAGCATGCCCACGGACCGTCTTCGCCACAAGGATCACCGTTTCGAGTGGACTCGTGCCGAGTTCGAGGCATGGTGTGCTGCCGTGGCCGACCGACACGACTACTCGGTCACGATCTCTGGCATCGGCGCGACCGACGACACGCTGGGAAGCCCAACGCAGATGGCGGTGTTCACGCGATGAGGATCACCATTCCAGAGCTCAGCGTTGTCGCCCTCGTCGGCGTGTCAGGGTCCGGCAAGTCAACGTTCGCTTCCCGCCACTTCCTGCCCACGGAAGTCATTTCCTCCGACTTCTGCCGCAAGTTGGTCAGTGACGACGAGAACGATCAGGGCTCCACCAGCGCTGCATTCGCAGTGCTGCACACCATCGCTGCCAAGCGGCTCGAGTCAGGCCGAATCGCGGTGATCGACGCGACCAGCGTGCGCCCCGAGGACCGCAAGCCGATCGTGCAGCTGGCCAAGGACCACCACGTCTTCGCGTACGCGATCGTGCTCGATGTGCCGCCAGAGGTGGGCCGCGACCGGAACGCGACGCGCCCAGATCGCGACTTCGGCGACCACGTGATCCGCAACCAGCGCTCGGCGCTGCGTCGCTCGATCAACAACCTGCATCGCGAGGGTTTCCGCAAGGTGTTCGTGTTGCGCGGGGTCGACGAGATCGACCATGCCGAGGTGGTCCGCGAACGGCTGTGGACCGACAAACGCAACGTGACCGGACCGTTCGACATCATCGGCGACGTTCACGGGTGTCACACCGAGTTGGTCGAGCTGCTCGAACGGCTCGGCTGGCAGATCGACGCGACGAGCGATGGCGCCGTGCACCCCAACGGACGCCAGGCAATCTTCCTCGGCGACCTCGTCGACCGCGGGCCGGCGTCTCCGGCTGTGCTGCGCTTGGCGATGAACATGGTTCGTTCCGGCGCGGCGTTGTGCATCCCCGGCAACCACGAGAACAAGCTGAAGCGCGCCCTCGACGGCAAGAACGTGACATTGAGCCACGGGCTGGCCGAGACGATGGAACAGCTCGCGGCGGAGTCCCCCGAGTTCCGCTCCGAGGTCGCAACGTTCATCGACGGTCTCGTCAGCCACGCCGTGCTCGACGGCGGCTCACTCGTCGTTGCTCACGCCGGCTTGCCCGAGGCGATGCACGGTCGCTCCTCAGGGGCCGTTCGATCGTTCGCGCTCTACGGCGACACCACGGGCGAGACCGATGAGTTCGGCCTTCCCGTCCGCTACCCGTGGGCCAACGACTACCGCGGCCGCGCCGCCGTGGTCTACGGCCACACCCCTGTGCCAGACGCTTTGTGGATCAACGGCACGATCTGCATCGACACCGGTTGCGTCTTCGGTGGCTCACTCAGTGCGCTGCGCTGGCCCGAACGCGAGCTCATCTCTGTGCCAGCGCATGAGACCTACTACGAGCCGACACGCCCGCTCCAGCCAGCCGTCGAGGAACGACCTTCAGACGTACTCGATCTCGACGACGTCATCGGCAAGCGCATCATCGAAGCGCGCCTCACCGGGACCGTGACGATCCGCGAGGAGAACGCCGCCGCCGCGATCGAGGTGATGAGCCGATTCGCCATCGACCCACACTGGCTCGTCTACCTGCCACCCACGATGTCGCCGCCCGCGACCACCACCCGAGAGGGACTTCTGGAGCACCCGAGCGAAGCCTTCGACGCGTATCGCCGCGACGGTGTGACGCGACTCGTGTGCGAGGAGAAGCACATGGGCTCGCGCGCTGTCGCCGTCGTCTGCCGCGATGAGGCCGCAGCGCTGCGACGCTTCGGAGTCGCTGGAAACGGCGCGATCTTCACCCGCACGGGGCGGGCGTTCTTCAACGATCACTCGCTCGAATCAGCGATGTTGGATAACGTCCGCGCGGCGATCGCCACACTGGATCTATGGACCGAACTCGAGTCCGACTGGCTGGTGCTCGACTGCGAGTTGCTGCCCTGGTCGGCCAAGGCCGAGGAACTGCTTCGCACCCAGTACGCCTCCGTCGGCGCTGCCGCAACCGCCACACTGACAGCAGAACGCGACATCTGGTCGGCCGTCGCTGCGCGCATCGATGAGGCCGCGCCACTCGTGGCGCACGCTGCTGACCGACTCGCTATGGCGTCACGCTTTGTCGACGCCTACCGCCGCTACTGCTGGCCAACCACCGGGCTGGAGGGCCTGCGGCTCGCTCCATTCCAGGTGCTTGCCTCCGAGGGACGAGTTCGGGCCCTCGACCCGCATCCGTGGCACATCGCCATTGCCGACCGGCTCGCAGAGGTTGCGCCCGATACGTTCCGAGCGACGCGCAACATCGAGGTCGACCTCCACGACTCGGCGTCGGAGTCGGCTGCGATCGCTTGGTGGGAAGCGCTGACGAACGCCGGTGGAGAAGGCATGGTCGTCAAGCCCGTCGATGCTGTCGTGCCGTTCAAGCGAAGCGTCGTGCAGCCTGGCATCAAATGCCGCGGCCCCGAGTACCTACGGATCATCTACGGCGCCGAATACACATCACCCGACCAGCTCTCCCGGCTGCGCGAGCGGGGTCTCGGCCACAAGCGCAGCCTCGCCATCCGCGAGTTCTGCCTCGGCATCGAAGCCCTCGAACGCTTCGTCCGCAACGAGCCACTGCACCGAGTGCACGAGTGCGTCTTCGGTGTCCTCGCCCTGGAGTCGGAGCCCGTCGACCCGCGTCTGTGACCGCACGTGCGCACGGCTCTCAATTTGATGTGGCGCTCGCAATCGTCACACCGGCATCGAGAGAGACTCGCCCGTAGCCGACGCCGAACTGATCCCCGTAGCTGATGTCTGCAATCACGGTCGAGTCATCGGACATGATCGCAGTGATGGAGGTCGGCGGCGGGCCCATCTCGAACATCGGGGCAGACGGGTCGGTGGGCGGCGGTGTGATTTCGATCAGCGCCGGTCGGGTCAGAAGGATTGCGCCACCGTCGGTGGGGATGATGCCGACTTCTGGACTGATGAACGAGGAACCGGACGTTGGGACATGACGTCGAACCATCATGAGAACGCCGCGAGTCTTGTGTTGCCTTGCCGTAGTCGCGCTGCTCGCTGCGTGCGGTGGCCCAACGACTGCACCGCTCGACTCGTCAACTGACGCTGCTCAGGTCGACCGCATCGACGAGACGAACAACTCCACCGCTGTCAGGTCCACCGTCGAACTGGCTCCGACAGTCGAGGTGACACCACTGGACCCTGCCCCCGAGTGGGTGCAACTCGGGCAGAGCCCGCTGTCACCGCGCAATGACGCCGTTGGCGTGTGGACGGGGTCGGAGGTGCTCGTCCTTGGTGGGACTGAGACGCCGATGTGCCCGGTCTGCGACTACGCCGAACCAATTGCGCGGCTGACGGACGGAGCCGCATACGCACCTTCGACGGACACCTGGCGCCCGATCGCCGACCTTCCACTCGAGGTGACGGGCTACAGCAGCGCGATGGCCATCGGCGACGACGTGTTTCTCTTGCCGCAAACGTCCGGGCAGATCGCACTGTGGCAGTACTCGATCTCTCGGGACGCTTGGACGAACGTGCCGCTGACGGGTCGAACTCCATCGTCGGCCCGACTCGCAGGTCACAACGGCCACCTCGTTCTGTACGCGGGTTCAGACGAGCAGGGGGAGGTCGCCGATCGGGTTCTGGATCCCGAAGCCGGGCATTGGTCCGACGTTCCGAATGATCCGTTCGAGGCGTCGTACGATCGACAGCTGCTCAGTGTCGGCGGAGCGCTCGTCCTCTTCGCCAAGCCGATCAGCGCAGCGATCGACTCGTCACAAGTGCCGCGCGTCGTGGCTGCACGATTCGATGATGCGACCGGTGCGTGGAAGATCCTTCCCGATGGTGACCAACTCAGCACGCCGACGTTCGCCGACGGCACCTTGGCCGTGAGCCCCTACCGAGGTGGTGCCGACGGTGGAGAAGTCAACAACTGGGGGCGGCTCGTACCCAACGGCGGGATGCTGGACCTCTCGACCCAAACGTGGAGCCATCTCCCGGGCGAGACGAGCAAGGATCAGTGGGGAGGCGGCGTTGTGGGCCGGTCCGGAGCCTCCTTCACCGGAATCCAAGGTGACGTCCTCGACATGGTCAGCGGCGAGTGGTTCAAGATTCCGGACCTGCCGTCCGGTCTCGGCGACGGCTACGCGCACACCGTCGTCGCCGCCGGCACAGATCTGTTCGTCTTCGGTGGTGGTCTCCAGGGCACCGTGTTCAACGACGCGTACCTGTGGCACACCAACCGGGTTCCGCAGGCCGCGAACACGTAGGTAGTCCGAACACGACGCCCGCCTCGATTCGGTGCGAGTCGGACACTCAGCCAATCGTGGCTGGCGCTACGGCGAGCCCTGCGGCGATGACGGTGGCGTGAAGTCGCCGGTCCCAGACGGCGACGGTGAGATCGGTTGCGCCGAGTGCAAGCGCGCTCGCGAGGTGTACGGCGTCGGCCCCTCGGAGGCCGTGAAGTGCTGCCAGTTCCCCAGCGCTCTGCTCGACGTCGGCTGACAACTCGACCAGGCGCATCGACCCCCAGAAGGTGTCCCATTCGGCGGCGGCGGCAGACACCTCCGATCTGGTCAGGTCGTGGTTGCGGCCGGCCGCTGCGAGGGCCGCGCACACCTCTGGGTAGGCCAGTCGGCTCGACAGTGCAGCGTCACAGCCGTTCCAGAGCACTGCAGCGATGTCTGACCCGACCTCGTCGAGGACGAGCTTGACGAGAGCGCTCGAATCGAAGTAGACGAGCGACACGTTCAGCGACGCTGCTCACTGACGATTTCCGCGACCGGTCGTTTCGGCGTCGGACGTCGCCGCAGACCGGCGACTGGCCGCGTCGCCCTTGTCGGACGGCTGATCACACCCTGTTCGGTGAGGCGGTTGATCGCCGGGGTGGAATCGAGGGCGACGATTCGGGCGACAGGGATGCCTCGATCGGTGATGACGACATCGTTTCCCTCGCGTGCGGCATCAATCCATTGACCGAGGTGCGCCCTGAGTTCGGTGACGGCAACATCCACCTGCCAAGTGTACATCAAGAGCACGCACCAGACGTACAGTTCGGCGCCACATGGCCCTGCTCACCCTTGGGGCCAGCAGGCACCCAATAGCCGTTGAACCCGACCACGATCAGACACGCCACCACGAGAAGCTCGACCGCCTTCGTACGCTTCGGAACCGAGGCCAAGGGCCAGTTCGCGGCCGCGAGGCCGCGGTCAGCGGGCTTGTGCCAACCGGTGCTCGTAGTCGTCGGCCAGGGCGTGCAGGGCTTTGCTGGCTTCGCCGTTGTACGACGACCCGTGCATGATCGCGAGCGTTGTCGGTCCGAGCTCGGCGAGTCGGCGGATCGTCGGCGCCGTGTTCGGAGTGAGGCACGTCGCGCCGAACATGTCCTCGGTCTGCACGGCGGCGTCGATCACGTCGTTGCCGGTGAGCGCCGGACCGTCACCGACCTGCGACAGCAGGTCACCGCAGAACAGCGTGCTGGTGGTCTCCTCGTAGAGCACGTGCGCGTCCCAACCGTGAGGCACGTGCGGCGTATCGATGGTGCGGATGAACTTGCCGCCGAGATCGAAGGTGCCGTCAGGCGCGATCGGAGTCGGCGGACGGTCGGCGAGATCGTTGATCGACACCATGCAACCCATCGCGCCGTGCGCTACCTGCGCGTGAGGCGCGGCGGCGAGAAACAGGTTCATCGCCCCGCACTCGTCGGACTCGAGGTGTCCGAACATGATCCAGCGCAACCGGTCGAGCGGCACCACCGACGCGACCGCCTCCGACACCGTCGGGAACATGCCGCGCGGTCCGGTGTGGAAGATGGCCGGCTCGTCGGCGTCGATGACGAACTGGTTGAACGTGAAACCGGTCGGCCCCACGTCGGGCACGAACGTGGACAGTCGGTAGATGTGATCGGCGATCTCGTCGACGCGAGTTTCCATGATGCTGTTCTCCTTTGTTGCGGGTGTGGTCAGAGTGGCAGAGCGTTGCTGAGCACGCCGGTGCCGGGGAGGCGACCGGAGAGGGTGCGGATGAAGGCGAGGGCGTCGATCTCAACGCGTTCGCCATCGACGCCGTGGTTGTACTTGCCGCCGGAGGGGCCTTCGAGCACGAGCTCGAACGCCTCGCCGTGGATGCCGGCCCACTCGGCGACGATGTCGGCGACGAGGCGGCCGTCGTGGTCGGCGGTGAGGTGCATGGGCCGGCCGATGGCGGCGTGGATGTCGATGCGATGGGCCCACACGTCTCGTGTGAACCCCACGTCGAGCAGGTACTTGAGCGGCGCCCAACCGATCGGCGGACCGAACGGGAGCGGCAAGTACCGCGCCGGGGGCGGGGTGCGCCAACGGCCCTTGACCGCCTTCGGGCCCACGGCCGCGAGCTGGGCAACGAGCTCGTCGTTCGACAAGTGATCGCGCTCGCGGATCTGCAGCTCGTTCAGGCCGTCGACCCAGTGGTGCGAGTCGATCTCCTTGTTGAGGGGCTTGCCGCGCCGGAACTGGTGGACGAACTCTCTGACCGACGCCTGCGCGTCGGCCGACCCGAGCACGAGCAACGACATCTTGCGTACGTCCCACCCGGGGCAGTCGGTCGGCATCACCCACTCCTCGTCGGTGAGCGACAACGCCAGTTCGGCGAAGCGGGCGAACTCGGTCTCGGCGAGCACGCGGGCCTCGGGTCGCTTGATTCGGTTGGGTATCATCAGCGTTTGCTCCTTGTGATGGCGTCGTCCACGTAGAGGTCGACGAGACGGTTGAGATGACGGGTCCAACGGTCGCCGTCCGGGTCATTGCTCATCTGGGCGTCCATCAGCCCGGCGACCATGGCGACCACGCAGTCGATGTCACCCTGCTGCGTCACGCCCGCTTCGTGCATCAACTTGCGGGCCTGCCCGAGCGCTTCCTCGGCGAGCGCGTACGACTCCGGCGACGGAGTGAAGCCTGGGATGTGCCGTTGGAACATCAGCTCGCAGCGCGCTTGGTCTTCCAGGGCGAAGGACATGAATGTGCGCATCCACTTTTTCAACGCGGAGCGGGGTTCGCGGGGAAGTTTGATGGCGTCGAGCCGCTCGAGCAGCTGCCGGTTGCCATCGGCGAACATCGCGTCGTACAGCGCGTGCTTCGAGTTGAAGTACTCGTAGAGCGAGGGCTGGCGCATCCCGACCTCGCGGGCCAGGGCGTGCAGCGAAACGCCGCCGATCCCGTGCTCCCGAGCGAGCTGCCAGGCCGAGGCCACAATCGAACCCACCTTCGCCGCTCGCCGCAGCGTCACTTTGTCCGCCATCAGTTGACGGTCGGAGGCCCGACCACGACCGAGGGCGGCACCACAACGCTCGGACGACCGCGGACGATTGCTGGCAGTTGCGCCACCGGCTGTTGCATGAGCACGCGCGGCCGGCCGGCCACCAATGTGTCGATCTCGTAGTTGTACATGAACCTTCTCCTCCGGTCGCCGTTGCCGTGATTCCCTATCATTGATAGGGCACTCTACCTATTGGTGATAGGAAGTCAAGGACTTTGGTCTCCCGATGGTCCAGGGGGTGAAGCCTCCAACCCTGAGAGTCTCGAAGTCCTCGAAACGCCGTTGGCTGACACACCAACAAGAACGCGCTCCGTCGGTTGCGGCTTGGAGTGCCACCAAACGCGGCTGGGGCACGCACACTTCAAGCTGTCCACTGGCCGATGTAACCCCGCACAGTGCCGGCGAACTCGAACCCTCGATCGGTTGACTGCCGATCGGCGACCCTGGCACCGTGAACGGCGACCGGCTTGCGATCGCCCACCGCGGGCGCATGTTGGTCGTGCCTCGGGCAAGCGCCCTTGGAAGCGGACCCGGTTGCCCACCCGTAGGTGGGGAACCGGGTTCTGCGCGTGACGGCCGAAGTTCGATGACTCGCTGCACGGGCGATCGCCAGCTGCTGGATCTCGCTGGTGCCTTCGAAGATCGTGTGGCTCACCGTCCCGGGTTTTCTGGGTGCGCTGCGGTTCGGTGATGTGGTCGCGACCAGGTGCTTCGCGAGTTGGCGATTCCACCTCGTGTCACCGTTTCCACACGTTTCTAGGTCCAAAACTAGGGATTTGGCCATTTTCAGCCCACTTCGACCGCGCGACACGCCTCACTCAGA
>JANNFQ010000409.1:0-3218 GCA_031380045.1 Acidimicrobiaceae bacterium | reverse complement strand
GGTTCGGCAACCGCTGCTGGACAACCCCCCAATTTGGTCAGATGGTTGTTCAGTTCGATCAGCTTGGCGATGGCGGTGTTGAAGCGCATCGCCTCCATGTCGTTGCGAACGCCGTCGATGGTGCGGTGCAACAGGCGTTCGGTGTGGTCGTCCAAGGCCGGCAGGTCGGTGCGCAACGCTCCGGTGGCCTCGTCGACCAGGTTGCGCCACAGCCGCTGCAGAAAGCGGTACATGCCGACCACATCGCGTGTCTCCCATGGGCGAGAGGCATCCAGCGGCCCCATCGCCATCTCGTACAACCGCAGCGTGTCGGCCCCATATGCGTCGTAGATGTCGTCGGGTGCCACGGCGTTCTTCAGGCTCTTGCCCATCTTGCCCCACTCGCGTGTGACCGGGTTGCCGTCGTGGGTGAACGATCCGTCGCGCTCGGCCACGTCGGCGGCCTCGACATACATCTCGCGCTGGTCCTTGAACGCGGCCGCCAGGATGTAGCCCTGGTTGAACAGACGATGGTAGGGCTCTCGGGAGCTGAGGTGGCCCAGGTCGAACAGCACCTTGTGCCAGAACCGCGCATACAACAGGTGCAGCACCGCATGTTCGACGCCGCCCACGTACAGGTCGACGCCGCCCGAATGGTTCGCGTCCTTCGGGCCCATCCAGTACTGCTCGACGGCCGGATCGACGAAACGGTTCTCGTTGGTGGGGTCCAGGTAGCGAAGTTCGTACCAGCAACTGCCGGCCCACTGGGGCATCACGTTGGTGTCGCGGCGGTACCGCTGTGGCCCTTCGCCCAGATCGAGTTCTACATCGACCCACCAATCCAGCCGATCCAGTGGGCTCTCGGGGTTCGACATCGCGTCGTCGGGGTCGAAGGTGCGCGGCGAGAAGCTGTCGGTCGGCGGTAGTTCCAACGGCAACAACGCGTCGGGCAGCGTGTGCGCATGCCCGGTCTGGTCGTACACGATGGGAAACGGCTCGCCCCAATAGCGTTGGCGGCTGAACAGCCAGTCGCGCAACTTGTAGCTGACGGTGGCGGCGCCGCAGCCGTGGGCCTGTAGCCAGTCGTTGGTGCGCTGCTTCGCGTCGCTGATGCTGGACAGACCGTTCAGCTCGATGATGTCGGCGAACGTACCGGCGTTCGAACTGTTGACGTATGGGGCATCGCCGACGAATGCCTGGGGCCATGTCGACGTGTCGAGAGACGGCTGGATGCCGTGCAACTGAAACCACTCGTCGGGCGGCTGTTGAATCGCGGGGACAGGCAGGTTGAACTGCCTGGCGAACTCGAAGTCGCGTTGGTCACCGCAGGGAACCGCCATGATTGCGCCGGTGCCGTAGCCCATCAGCACGTAGTCGGCGACCCACACCGGAATGGGCAGGTCGTTGATGGGATTGACCGCGTACGAGCCGGTGAACACACCCGTCTTGGTCAGGTCGTCCACCTGGCGGGCGACATCGCTCTTGGTGCCGGCCTGACGCCGGTACTCGGCAACATCGTCTGCGTGCGTGGGCAACGTCAGTGCATCGACCAATGGATGCTCTGGCGCCAGCACCATGAACGACGCGCCGAACAAGGTGTCGGGCCGGGTGGTGAACACGGCGATGGGTCCGGCCGACGATGCGAAGTCGACCCGTGCGCCTTCGCTGCGACCGATCCAGTTGCGCTGCATGGCCTTGATCGAATCGCTCCACTCCAGCAGGTCGAGATCGTCGATCAGACGATCGGCGTAGGTGGTGATGCGCATCATCCATTGGCGCATGGTGCGCTTGAACACCGGGAAGTTGCCGCGGTCACTGCGACCATCGGGCGTGACCTCCTCATTGGCGACGACCGTGCCCAGGCCCGGACACCAGTTGACCGGAGCCTCAGAGATGTAGGCCAAGCGGTGGGTGTCCAGAACGTCGAGGCGTTCGTCCGGGCGCAACGCTGACCAGTCGCGTCCATCGGGCGTCAGCCGCGTGCCATCGGTGAACTGCTGGATCAGTTCGGCAATCGGCCGCGCTCGTTGCAGGTCGGTGTCGTACCACGAGTTGAAGATCTGGCTGAAGATCCACTGTGTCCAGCGGTAGTATGCCGGGTCGGTGGTGGAGACACTGCGGCGCGGATCGTGGGCCAGACCCAGGCGGCGCAACTGCCGGCGGTACGTGGCCACGTTCTGGGCGGTGGTGATGGCAGGGTGCTGGCCGGTCTGCACGGCGTATTGCTCGGCAGGCAGGCCGAACGAGTCGAAGCCCATCGTGTGCAGGACATTGAAGCCGGTCATGCGCTTGAACCGACCCCACACATCGGTGCCGATGAAACCCAACGGATGCCCGACGTGCAGGCCTGTGCCGCTGGGGTACGGGAACATGTCGAGGACGAACAGCTTCTGCTTGCCGGCCATGCGATCTGAATTGGGATCGGCCAGCGGACCGACAGGATTCGGCGTCTCGAACGTGCCGTGCTGATCCCACCAATCTTGCCAACGCAGCTCGATGGTGCGAGCAAGCGTGCCCGTGTACCGATGCTCATGCTGTTCGGTGGTGGGTTGGCTGTCGCCGGTCGTCGTCATCGCCGGAGATTCTACGGACGAGCGCCTCGGCACTACGGTTTGATTCATGTCCGCCAAGCCAGCGAGTCCGTCGACGATCGTGGCTCGTCCGTCGACGAACCTGGCAAGGCCGTCGATGTCGATCGTCGAACGCGTCATCGCGTCGGCCGACCGGCCCACGGGGATTCGCTTCGTCGGTCAGTCGGTGGCACCGGCCGATCACAGCGACGGTTCGCCCGGCGAGGCATTCGTTTCGTGGGCCCAGATCCACGATCAGGCTCGTGTCGTCGGCGCAGCGCTGCAGGCGCGTGGGCTGGTGCCCGGTGACCACGTCGCCATCCTGGGGCCCACGAGCAGATCGTTGATCACCATCATCCAGGGCTGCTGGTTGGCGGGATGCGCCAGCATGGTGTTGCCGCTGCCGATGCGCATGGGATCGCTGGACGCGTTCATCGACAGCACTCGGTCGCGCATCCGCCACGGCGACGCCAAGCTGGTGCTGATCGACGACGTGCTGGCCGACTTCTATGCTGCCGCGCCGGGCGATCCGCCGATCTTGCCGATGCGGGCGGTGCTTCCAGGCCGGCCGGGGCAGGCCAGCGGCGAGCAACTGCAACTGCCGCAGACCGATCCGGAACGGCTGGTCATCCTGCAGTACACCAGTGGTTCGACCAGCGAGCCGAAGGG
>JANNFQ010000225.1:0-6151 GCA_031380045.1 Acidimicrobiaceae bacterium | reverse complement strand
TTGACGGTGACACCGGGGATGTCGTCGAACCCGGCCAGCGAGCTGATGACACGGGCGATGTTGAAGCCGCCCTCGCCGGCCGGCTGGCCGATGCCCCACATGACGTCGTTGACGTCTGCGGCCTGCACTTGCGGGGCCTTGTCCATGAGCGCCTTCAGGATCTGTGCGCTCATGTCGTCGGGACGCAGTTCGATCAGCGAGCCCTTGTTGGCCCGGCCGATGGGGCTGCGGGCGGTGGCGACGATGACGGCTTCGGTCATGGAGGTTCCCCTTGAGTGAACAGTTGACCGGCCGGTCAAGTTCCGGCAGTCCAGGTTAGCGGGTGTCGACCACCTGGAACGTTTCGGCGGAACGTCCCTCGGCCAGACCGAACTGGGTGGCGGTGGCCTGCATCCAGGCGCGAACTCGACTTGCCGTGCCGTCAGGGTCGGTGTGCTGGGTCTCGTGGCACATGAGCGCCCGGATCTTGCGATCGACCTGATCGGTGACATCCACGAAGACCGACGTGGGTGAGGGGCCCATCAACCACATCTGTGGCACCGTCCATGCCGGCAGTCCCTCGTCGATGAGCTCGGGATAGGCGAACGGGTTGCGCGAGTCGGGATACACCGCAGCGATGGCTGCCTCGCCGGCGGCGAGGTGGTCGGGATGGCTGGCATAGATGCGGCTGAGGTCGCGCACCGGCGACTGGGCGACGACCACGGTGGGTCGCACCTGACGGATGACGCGTGACAGATCGCGACGCAAGGTCAGATCGGCCACCACACGGCCGTCGCCGTGACCCAGGAAGATCAGTGATTCGACACCGACTTCCTTCGCGGCGCGGGCCTGCTCGACGCGGCGCATCTCGGCCATCTGTGGACGGGGAATGGTCAGGTCGAAGCCGCCCGCGTCGCCGTCGGTCACCAGGCAGTAGGTCACCTGGACACCGGCGTCGGTCAACGTTGCGACGGTTCCAGCAGCGCCGAAGTCGACGTCGTCGGGGTGGGCGGTGATGACCAGCGCCCGTTCGATCTCGGTGGGTTGCAGCACGCGACCAGCTTACGAGTCGATCGCCCTCGACGAATGCTCCTGGCTCCGGTCGCGTGAGACAGTCGCGGTACGATCGTCTCATGTCCGATGTCATGAGCTCTCACGTCGATCTGGGTGTGCAACCCGGTTCGTTCGATCTGTCGTCGCCCGAGTTCTGGCTGGCGCCGCGCGACTTCCGCGAAGGTGCGTTCCATGCGCTTCGGCAGCTCGATCACCTCGAGTTCTCGGACGAATGGGACTTCCTCGATTCGCCATTTCCCAAGGGCCCGGGGTACTGGTCGCTCGTCCGTCACGAGGATGTGTGGTTCGCCAGCCGCAATCCCAACCTGTTCATCAGCGGCAAGGGCAGCAACATCGCCGATCTGCCCATGGACATGGCCGAGTTCTTCGGCTCGATGATCATGATGGATGATCCCCGCCACTTCCGGCTGCGGTCCATCGTGTCGAAGGGCTTTACCCCCAAAGAGATCAACCGGGTCGAGGGGTACGTGAAGACGAAGTCGGTCGCACTGGTCGACCGCCTGCTGGAACGGTTTCCCGAGGGCGAGTGCGACTTCGTCAGCGAGATCGCCGCCCCACTCCCCCTGCAGATCATCTGCGAGATGATGGGTATCCCCGAGAGCGACGAGCAGCAGGTGTTCCAGTGGACCAACACCATCCTGGGCGCCGGCGACCCCGAGTACGGCGGCACGATCGAGGCCCTCATGGGTCATGCGCTGGAGATGTTCATGTACGCGCAGGCGTTGGGTGAAGATCGCAAGGCCCACCCGCGTGACGATCTGACCAGCATCATGATGGGCGCCGAGGTCGACGGCGAGCAGTTGACGGCGCAAGAGTTCGGCTCGTTCTTCATCCTGCTGGTGGTTGCTGGCAACGAGACCACACGCAATGCCATCAGCCATGGCATGCGTGCGCTCACGAAGTACCCCGACCAACGCAAGATCTGGTTCGACGACTTCGAAACCCACACCAAGACCGCAGTCGACGAGATCGTGCGCTGGGCCACACCTGTCATCCACTTCCGCCGAACAGCCAGCGAGGACGTGGTCGTCAACAACACCAAGATCGCCGCCGGCGACAAGGTGGTGCTGTGGTACAACTCGGCCAACCGCGACCAGACGGTGTGGGCCAACCCGTACGAGTTCGACGTGCGTCGTTCGCTGCAGCCCCAGCAGGCGGGTTTCGGCGCAGGCGGCCCGCACTTCTGTCTGGGTGCCAACCTGGCCCGTCGCGAGATCGCGGTGGCATTCGACGAGATCCGTCGCCGTCTGCCGAACATGCAGATCACCGGCGAGCCGGCCTGGCTCGAGAGCAACTTCATCAACGGCATCAAGCGCCTGCCCTGTGCCTGGAAGTAGCTGGTAGCTTCCAGCTCAATGGTGGGCACAGGGGGACCTGCGTCGGTTGCGGGGGCGCCGGCCGGGCAGCACGAAATCGAGCATCGTCCCGCGCTGGACGGTCTACGTGCGCTCGCAGTCATCGCTGTGCTGCTCTTCCACCTGGGCCGGCTGCCCGGCGGCAACCTGGGGGTCGATGCGTTCTTCGTCCTGTCGGGCTGGTTGATCACCTGGCGGTTGCTGGCCGAGGCCGAGTCGCCGCGATCCACCATCAGGTTGCGTCGATTCTGGTCGGCACGCGTCCGACGCCTGATGCCCGCCAGCGTTGCGGTGATCGTGACGGTTGCGGTGGTCTGGCCGCTCAGCGGCATCGCCGTGCCATCGCTGCGGCACGATCTGGTGTGGGCGTTGGGCTGGTCATCGAACTGGGGCACGATCAGTGCCGGCGGCGACTACTGGGCCCGCTTCGGCGAGCCCTCGCCCATCGCCCACTTCTGGTCGCTGGCGATCGAAGAGCAGTTCTACCTGGTGTGGCCGCTCGTGGTGGTGGGGCTGGTGCGCCTCGGGTCGGCCCGACGTCGCGTCGCGGTCGGCCTCACCAGTGCGATCCTGGCTGCGGCATCGATCACGTTCATGGTGGCCAGCTTCGACGCGACTCGGCCCACGGCCACGTACATGAACACCTTTGCCCGGGCACACAGCCTGCTGATCGGGGCGGCCGCCGCGGCGATCACGGTGGCTGTCGGACCCCGCCTCAGGGGTGCCGCTGTCGCTCGCCGGGCGATGCCGGTGGCCGTTGTGGTCGCGATCGGCATCGTGCTGGTCAGCTCGCAA
Organism: Acidimicrobiaceae bacterium; assembly: GCA_031380045.1. Lineage (GTDB taxonomy): Bacteria > Actinomycetota > Acidimicrobiia > Acidimicrobiales > Ilumatobacteraceae > VFMC01. The sequence continues at coordinate 2,948 of JANNFQ010000225.1, read as the reverse complement.
CGATCGAACTGGTTGTTCACGTGGGGCTTCCCGGTGTTCGCCATCGCCATGGCAGTGGTCGTGGTGGCCGCGGCCGACGGAGCCGGTGTGCGCCTGCTGGGTTCTGGCCCGTTGCGCTGGATCGGCGACCGTAGTTACGGCATCTACCTGTGGCACTGGCCGGTGTTCCTGCTGCTCAGCCCCGACCGGTCGCCGGTCGGCGGCCTGACGTTGGACGCGACCCGAGTTGCCGTGTCGATCGGGATGGCCGCAGCCTCGTATCGGTGGCTGGAGACACCCATCAGGCGTCGTCACCGATTGGCGCAGTGGTGGGCGCCGGGGATGGCACTGGGGGCCCTGGCCGCGTCGGTCGCGGTCGTCATGGTCGCCCTGCCCACCGCTGGCGGCTCAGCTGCGGCGTCGTCCATCGTCACTCTGCCGTCCGTCGCCGCACCGTCATCATCATCGACGTCATCGGAATCATCGGCTGCGGCCGCCCCCGATACGGCGGCATCGTCGTCCACGACGCGCTCGACCATCCCTGGCACGTCGTCGTCATCGAGCTCGACCGCCGACCCGATCACATCGACGCCGTCCACCATGGACCGCGTCACGGTGACGCCCAGCCGATCGCCAGCGGTGTTCGACATCGAAACCGGTCGGCCGATGCCCTCCGGTGCAGTCGTCGACACTGATGCCGACGCCGCCGCTCACACGGTCACCGCGATTCGCCAGCGTGCGCCCGGGCCGATACGGGTGCTGGTCGCCGGTGACAGCACCGCGTTGAACCTGGCCAACGCCCTGTTGCCGTACGCCACAGAGCACCCGGATCTCATCGTGGCCGGCAACGCATCGTTCCCGGGTTGCGGCCTGACCGCGGGCACCGACGGGCGGCTGCACGAGTTCTCGAACCACGACGGCAGCCGCGAGCTGATCGACCTCAGCGGTTGCACGAAGGAGTGGGCCTCGATCACAGCTCGCGTCGGCTCGTCCGAACAGATCGATGTAGTGCTGGTCGAGATCGGCGCCTGGGATGGCGTCGACATCCACTTCACCGATGGACGCATCGCCTCAGTGGCCGATCCCGTTGGACGCCAAACGGTGGTGGATGCCTACACCCGATTCGTCACCGATGTACAGGCCGCAGGCGCTCAGGTGGTGTGGGTGACCCCGCCCGACATCCATTTGCAGTGGGGTGCCATCGACGCCCCGGTGAACGATCCGCGCCGCTGGGTGGCGATGCGCCAGATCATCGATCAGTTGCCCATCGAACAGATCGATCTGCGGTCGTGGCTGACCGCACAGGGGCTGGACGGCGCCAACGGACGCCCCGACGGCGTGCATCTGGCGGAAGACGTGAATCAGCGCTTCGTCGCCGAACTCGTCGCCCCCGCGTTGATCGCCCTGACGCCACAGCCCTGACGCTGTGGCCCCGGTGGCCCCCGGTGTGCCTGGAGACTGGCCTTGCCGCTGCCGCTGCCGCTTCTGGCAACGCACACGCTGACCACGTCGTTCGAATCGGACGTACGAAATCTCTGTCCAGAACGCAGATCGCCCTGGCGCCGAAGCACCAGGGCGATCAACCAACATCTCAGTTGTGCAACTCGATCGGCCGGCCGATCAGGAGGCGAAGTACCCGTTGATGTCCACCAGCAGGTCGGTGGCGATGTTGCTGAAGAAGCACACCTCACCAGCGGCCGAGACCGGTGCGATCACCGCGTTGGCCACGGTCTGGCCGGCCACGAAGTTGACGCTGGAGACCAAGCCTCTGGCGTTGCAGGGATACACCGTGATGAAGCCAGGGCCATCAGGGTTGGTGACCGTGACGTTCAAGGCAACGGCGCTGACACCGTTCGGCGGCGTGATGTCCTTCAGGTTGGTCATCTGCACACGAAGTTCGGTCGTGCCGCCGATTTTGGTCTTCGTCACGGCGCGCAATGCGTTCGGGCTCTGGGTCGCACGGGTGTCGAACACGCGAGCGGGGACCGCGGCTGGTGCATAGCTGGACGATGTCGGGAACCAGCCGTTGATGTCGACGATGACGTGGGTGTTGGCGTTGCTGAAGAAGCACACTTCCCCGCTGGTCGACACCGGCGCAATCACCGCGTTGGCCACGGTTTGACCAGCGACGTAGTTCACACTGGACACCTCTTCGCGCTTGCCGCACGGATACACCGTCACAAAGCCGTCGAGCGCAGGATTGCTGACCGTCACGTTCAACGACACAGCGCCGACACCGTTTGCCGGCGTGACGCCACCCGGCAATGAAGTCATGGGGATGCGCAGCTCGGTGGTGCCACCGATCTGGCTCTTCGGGACAGCGCTGAGGAGTGCGTTCGAGCTCTGACCCGGGCGGGTGTCGAACACCCGCTTCGGCGCAACAGCCGTGTACCCGCTGTTGGCGGGGAAGTAGCCGTTCAAGTCGGCGATGATGTGCGTAGGCGTGTTGCTGAAGAAACAGACCCTGCCGTCGGCCGCAATGGGTGTGATCACTGCGTTGGCGACCGTCTGGCCAGCCACGAAGTTGACGTTCGACACCTCGGACTTGTTGGCACACGGGTAGACCGTGACGAAACCTGGGGCGTCAGGGGCCGACACCGTGACGTTCAACGACACTGCGCCGATCAGGTTCGCAGCAGGGGTCACGTTGCCGGGAAGAGCCGCCATATTGACTGTCAACTCGTACGTGCCACCCACCTTGATCTTTTCGACGACACGCAAGGCTTCGGGGCTTTCGCCCGGCCGGGTGTCGAAGACACGAACTGGTGGCACGGCGGTGAAACCGCCGAGCTCGACTGAACGGCTGGCCTGGATGACCGGAACGGATCCGTTGTTCCGGGCCCACACGGCAATGACATTGCCACTGCTGTCGACGTCGGTCGACGGGGCGATGGCAGTCTGCCCGGGGGCCGACAGATCGCGGGCCGCACCCCACGCGCCGCCACCACCGGAAGTGGGCGTGAACAGCG
>JANNFQ010000156.1:0-3689 GCA_031380045.1 Acidimicrobiaceae bacterium | reverse complement strand
CGGACTTGTCGGACCCATCGATCGTTCACGTCTTTCCGATTCGGCTGCGCCAACCACCCTCCGCGTTCTGCGGGCGTCGAAGATGTCCTACTCCCACCACGGCCACCGTGGTCGCAGTAGGACAGCTTCGGGACGAAGGGACCTCAGTTCGTGAGGAAGTTGGTGAACTGCCAGGGGTCGTCGTAGTTCAGGCTGTCGAGCTCGTTGCCGAAGCGACCGAACACGTCGTTGCGACTGGAGACCGGGTTCCAGTCGGCGGGCCCCGAGTGCTGCGTGCCGAGGTACTTCGCAGCGTGCTCCAACACGTACTTCCATGGCAGGTCGTCGGGCACGCACACACCCTCGTTGGGATTGTCGATCATCCACGCGACCGCCGACAGGATGGAACCGGCGACCTGCAACGTGGTCGCGCTCTGGTGCGGCAAGATGGCCCGGGCCTCGTCGATGGACAGCAGCGAGCCGGTCCACCAACTCTGGTACGGGTGCCCCATCAGCAGCACGCCCAGCTCATCGCGACCACTGATGATCTCGTCGTTCAAGATGCGCTGCGTCGGCTGCATCTCCCACGCCCGCATCCGCAGCTCCAACACACTGTTGATGGCCGCATCAGACGGGTGGTACGCGTAGTGCACCGTGGGTCGATAGATGGGGTTGCCGGTGATGGGATCGGTGACCGTGAGGTGTTCGGACATGGTGAACGACTCGCCGTGGCGCACCACCATGCCGCGGATCTCGCCGCTGGGCACCCAGCTGCGCACCCATGTCTCCATGCCCGGCTGCGCCAAGCAGATCTGGTTTCGTGGGCCGGCGCCGGTGTGCACGTACGCATTGGGGGGCAACTTGATCTCGTGCGTACCCCAGCCCATCTCGGCCGGCGCGATTCCTTCTTCGTAGAAGCCATCGACGCTCCACGTGTTGACGAACTCGTTGGTCCGCTTGGGCTGATCGCTGACCTGTGTGTCTCGTTCGGCGATGTGGATCACCTTGGTGCCGGTCAGCATGGCCAGCACATTGAATTCGATGCCCTGGTTCGACGCGGTCGTCAGGGCAGCTTCCATCGCCGCCGCATCGTTGGTCTTGCCGTCGCGCAACATGGCCGTGGCGATCTCGAGCAGCGCCTGCTTGACGAAGTGACTGACCAGGCCGGGGTTGGCGCCGTGTTCCAGCACGGCGGTGGAACCCTTGTTGTCGGGCCAGCTGGCCTTCAACCGGCGAAGGTCCATGTGGCGCACGTACAAGGTGCGGTCCAGCGGATGGGTGCGCTCCAAGTCGATGTATGGGTCCCACACCTCGACGCTGGTGTTCAGGTAGCGGACACCGTGATCACGACACCACTGCAAGATGGTGGGGTTGTCGATGTTCCATGCAAGGTCCAGCAGCATGTCGCCGGCGCCGACACGCGCCGTCAAGAACGTATCGAGGTTGTCCTCGGTGAGGCGATCGATCTGATAGGTGACACCCTGGCCGATGACATCGGCGATGCGGGCGCGGTTGTCGGCGAAGTCGACGACGGTCAGTGCAGATGGTTCGATACCCAGGTCGCGCACCAGCAGCGGCACGACGCATTGGGCCACCGAACCGCAGCCAAGGACGAGCACCCGACCCGGGCGCGAGCTCACTGGGCGAAGTGGGGAGCGAGGTGTGCCAGCTCGCGATCGAGCGTTGCGGCTTCGGCGGTGGCCAGCAGAGACTGCCAGTCGTAGGCCACACCCTTGCGGCCTGCATTCACCGTTCCATCGAACTGTGCCATGTTGAACTGCTTCCTCGCGCTTGCCCTCCTCGTCGAGTCTCGCGTGCTCGACTGACAGTGTGCCGTTCGAGCCGGGCGGCAAGTTAACGACCTCGTTGGCCGTACGGCTACTCACTGATGCGACGAATAGTCATGCTGAGCAGTCCGTCAGTCTTGACTGACTGGACGATCAGTGTTGCGGCTGGCTGGTGCATGGACCTTCATCCGTACGGAGGCATCGGTATGCTGGCCAGACTGTGCCGGCAGCGGCTGCGGGTGTCGGTGGTGGGTGCGATCCAAGCGACGAAGGGCGGTTCACGTTGCACATCGGGATCTGTCTGTTCGGATCGATCCAGGTCGTCACGGCCGAGGGCCGGCTGGGTGCGTCAGACTTTCCCAGCCGCAAGGCCAAGCAGGTGTGCGCTGTGCTTGCTCTTGCCGGCGGTCGTCCTGTGTCGAAGGATCAGCTGCTCGAGACGCTGTGGGGCGACCGCCTGCCGCGCGACCCGGGTGCAACCGTCGAGCAAGCAGTCTCGATCTTGCGTTCCACCCTGGCCCGGGTGACCGACGTGCCGACCATCGTGACCGAGCGAGGCCGCTACCGGTTCGACACCACGCGGGTCGACATCGACCTGGTTCGTTTCAATGAGCTTGTCGAGGCGGCAGGCCGGGTCAGCGGCCGCGAGCAACTGGAGGTGTTGCAGCAGTCGCTGTCGTTGGTCGTCGGCGATGTCTTGGAGGACGAACCCTCGGCATCGTGGATCGAGACCGAGCGAGACCGGTATCGACGTCTCGTCGAGCGAGTGGCGCTGGACGTGGCCCGACTGGCGCTGGCCCACGATGAAGCCGCGGTCGCTCACAGCGCAGCCGAGCGGGCGCGGCGGTCGTCGCCCCTGGTGCTCGAAGAGGGCTATGCGGCCGACATCTCGGCGCTGGTGCGTCTGGGCCGCCGGCACGAGGCGCGATCGCTGATGCGCGAGTTGGAGCGGCGTCTGGCCGACGAAGAGTCAGCCGAGCCGGGCGTCGAGACGGTGGCGTTGCGAGCGCTGCTTCGTTCGCCGCCGCCCCGCGGCGCACCGGCATCGACCCCCATCTCGACTGTCATCAAACGTCCGAAGGGACGCGAGCGCGAGTTGCCGATGCTCGGTCGCGCCGAAGCGATTGCGACCATCACATCCGAGATCGAGAACGCGATGAACGGTCGCAGCGCGCTGGTGCTCGTACAGGGGGCAGTCGGCACGGGAAAGACGCGACTGTTGAAAGCATTGGCCGACGGTCCGGCCCGTGCCGCAGCGCGTGTTCAAACGTTCTCGTGTGAGGTTTCCGATGCGGATCATCCGATGCTTGCTGCCGGCCGGCTGTTACGTCTGCTTGCCCGCACCGCGCGGTTGCGGACCATGCCTGAAATCGACCAGGCAGTGGCACCCATGTTCGGCCGCTTCGCCGACACGCTGGATCGCCTGGGACCAACGGTCGTGCTGGTCGACGATCTTCACCTCGCCGATCCTGCGTCCGTCGCGGTCCTCACGTCATTGGTGGCGGCAGGCGCGGTGCAGTCGCTGTGCGTCGTCGCTGCGCGGTCTCCGGTCAGCCCCGCCATGGATGATCTGCCATCGGGCGCGGTGGCCCGAGTCGTCCAACTGGCCTCGTTGTCGTACGACGATGTCGGGACGCTGGGCATCGACGGACTGTGGGCCGAGACCGGCGGACACCCGGCCACGATCGCCGCATGCATTGACGCTGCTCGCGGCGACGGGGAGCTATCGCAGGCGGCGACCGCAGCCGTGCTGGCACGCGTCGACGAGGCCGGCGAGCTCAGTCGGCACGTGCTGCAACTGGCGGCCACGTTGCCGCAGCCGTTCGATCTCACCGAGTTGGCCTTCGCTGCTCGGCTCGCAGGCGAGACCATCGCCGACCTGGTGCAGCACGCCATCGAGTTGGGCCTGCTGAGCGTGGATGG
>JANNFQ010000149.1:0-3659 GCA_031380045.1 Acidimicrobiaceae bacterium | reverse complement strand
GCCCGACGTTGGTGATCAGTCCAGTGTCGGTGCTCGGCAATTGGGAGCGAGAGCTGCAGCGCTTCGCTCCACATCTGACAGAGATGGCCCACCACGGTCGTGACCGTCACGACGGCAACGAGCTGCCATTCGCTCGGCGGGCGTCCCAGCACGACGTGGTGTTGACGACGTACTCGCTGATCGCCCGCGACATCGACCACCTCGCCGAAGTCGGATGGGCGCGAATTGCACTCGACGAGGCCCAACAGATCAAGAACCCTGGCACCGCCCAGACCAAGGCCGTCGCCCAACTCAGCGCCTACCGCCGGATCGCCCTCACCGGTACGCCGGTCGAGAATCGTCTCGCCGAACTGTGGTCGCTGATGCACGTTCTCAACCCGGGTCTGCTCGGCAACCTCACCTCGTTCACCCGCCGGTTCGCCGGCCCCATCGAACGCGATCACGACGAATCCGCAACTGCGTTGCTGAAGCGGGTCACCGGGCCCTTCATCCTCCGTCGGCTGAAGAGCGACCGTTCGATCATCGACGATCTGCCCGACAAGATCGAGCAGACCGAACGCTGCGCGCTCACCCGCGAACAGGCGACGCTGTACCAGGCAGTGGTCGATGAACTGCTCGCCGCTGTCGCCGAAGCCGACGAGATGACCAAGCGAGGACTCGTTCTCGCCGGGATCAGCAAGCTCAAACAGGTGTGCAACCATCCCGCCCACTTTCTGCGTGACGGGTCAGCGCTGACAGCCAGGTCGGGCAAACTCAATCGTGTCGAAGAACTGCTCGACGAGATCATCGACGTCGGGGACAAGGTGCTGTGCTTCACGCAGTACACCGAGTGGGGTGCCCTGCTCGTCGAACACCTCCGCCGCCGCTATGGCACTGCGCCGCTGTGGCTCCACGGTGGAGTCCCTCGAGCCCGACGAGACGAGATGGTCACAGCGTTCAACAACCTGGATGGTCCACCGATCTTCATGCTGTCGCTGAAGGCAGGTGGCACCGGTCTGAACCTCACGTCGGCCTCACATGTGGTCCACCTCGACCGCTGGTGGAATCCAGCGGTCGAGGATCAACCGACCGACCGCGCCTACCGAATCGGTCAGCGTGTGCGCGTTGCCCGCTGCGTTCAGACCGTTGGACTGTCAGGATGCGGGATCGCAACGAGATTGAGTTCTTCGATTCCATCAAAGTCTCGTGGGTTGCAGGTGTACAGGTCGAGTTCGTTGGCGATCGCCGTCGCGGCGATGAGTGCGTCGAATGCCCGCGCCGCCGGCTTGCGACCGGCTAGTCGAAGTGACGTTGCAACTCGACCGAACGAGCGCGCCGCAGCTGAGTCGAACGGGATCGGGTCGAAGGCTGATTCGACCTCCTGCAGCAGAACCTGGCGGATGGCGCGCTGGGTCGGATCGTCAGTTGCCAGCGGACCCACCGAGAGCTCGGCAAGGCTGACTGCTGTGATCGATGGGTGCTCCGGCAGGTCGGAGGCCCGCAGTCGACTCAACAAGATCAGCGTCGAAGTGTCGAGCAGCCCGTCGTGGCGAGCGCTCACAGCGACTGATCGATGACAGCGTCGACATCGGCTCGGAAGTCAACCGGGTCGACCGACGGCAACCGTTTGAACCGTTCGATGAGCGCAATTGACGTCATTGGCTGTCGCTGAAGCGGTCGCAGTTCAGCCACAGGCGTGCCATCGCGGGTGACCGTGATGCGCTCGCCGGCCAGCACGCGCTCAATCACTTCGCCACCCCGATTTCTGAGCTCACGGATCGTCGTTCGTCCCATCGCTCGAGATTGTATCACGCGTGAGACAATGGAGCAGATTCACGGTGTGCGATTCGTCGGTAGCAGCGATTGAGCGGCAGCGGTTACCAGGCGTACGCCTCGGGCGCGGTGCCCCCCGGGCCCGGGAAAATCGCATCGATCGAGGAGAGCGTGTCGGCGTCGAGTGTGAGTTCGACGGCGCGCAACGACGCACCGTCGAACTGGTCCATCGTGCGCGGTCCGATGATCGGGCACGTCACGCCGTCCTGGGCCAGCAGCCAGGCCAGCGCGACCGCCGCCGGTTGCTCTCCGAGGTCGTCGCACAGCGACTCCCAGCGCTCGAGCTGCGGGCGGATTCTGTCGATGCGTTTCAGAGCTGCCGGTGACTGTCGTCGTGCTGTCGCGCTGGTGCCGGTGACGCCACCGAGCAGGCCGCCGGAGAGCGGGCTCCACGGAATCACGCCGACGCCGTATGCGCGGCAAGCCGGCAGGACCTCGAGTTCGACGGTGCGCACGAGCAAGTTGTAGTGGCTCTGCTCGCTGACGAGACCGAAGGTGCCCCGCGACTTGGCCGCCTCGTTGGCCTGCACGATGTGCCAACCGGCGAAGTTGCTACTGCCGACGTAGATCACCTTGCCCTGCTGCACCAACGTGTCCATCGCCTGCCACACCTCTTCCCACGGAGCGGTTCGGTCGATGTGATGCATCTGGTAGAGATCGATGTGGTCGGTCTGCATCCGGCGCAGGCTGGCATCGCACGCCGCGCGAATGTGCCGCGCAGAGAGCCTGCCGTCGTTCGGCCAATCCGACATCGGGCCGAACAGCTTGGTCGCCAGCACGACCTTCTCGCGTCGGTCACCACCCTGCGCGAACCAGCCGCCGATGATCTCTTCGGTAGCGCCGAGACCCTTGTCGCCGCCGTATCGGTCGGCGGTATCGAAGAAGTTGATGCCGAATTCATGGGCGCTATCCATGTTCGCCCACGACTCGGTCTCGGGCGTCTGCGGCCCGAAGTTCATCGTGCCCAGGCACAGCTCGCTCACCTGCAGAGCCGTCCGTCCGAGTCGTCGATAGCGCATCAGACCATCCTCGCGCAGGCATCACTGACAGCCCGACCGGATCAGCGGAAACGCTGTGGCCGTGCGAAAGACCCGGCCGCGGACCTCGCAGGTCCCCGTCCGTCTGTTCCGTCTCGTTCGTGTGCCGTTCTACCATCACATACCTGCTCAGTGCGGTTCAGCCTGCCTTGCGGACCGCTGCGCGGCCGCTGCGGACCATTTTGGCGATGGACCGGTCCTCGATCAGCCGCGTGCCGACCACGACCGCGAGCTCTTGACCAACGGCGCCAGCGACGCGTGAATGATCGTCTCCAACACGCCCCGATGCCGCGGGCCCCACCCAGCCACCTCGGCTCCGAAGCGCATCTCAACAACCACCGTGAACGGCAACACCCACGTGACGCCCTGAAGTACAAGCGCCCACCGCATCGGGCGGCGAGACTGCGACGTACCCAGCCACGCGCTGGCGATCATCGTGTCCACAACCACCATCGCCCGACTCGAAGGCAGCCGCATCTCCCCCAGCCTCCCCACCCTCGACCGAATTGCCAACGCCCTCGACGCCGAACTCACCGTCAGCCTCACCGACACCGAACAACTCCTCGGCGCTCGTTTGACCGCGGACCTTGCCCGTCAACGCGTCAACCCGGGCATAGGTGCGCATCTCCCACGTACGAGGCGTGGAGGGCTTCAGCTTGCTGTGTTGAGCGAGGGTAACACCGTGCCGCGCGTTGGCGACCTTGACGCGATCAGCCGTTGTAGGCATCCAGCCCTACCGCTGTGCTGGTTTCCTCGAGGTGCTCGGTTTCGGGTGGTTGGCCGTCGGCGTCCTGTTCGGGTTGGGCGGCG
>JANNFQ010000117.1:0-3025 GCA_031380045.1 Acidimicrobiaceae bacterium | reverse complement strand
GGGCGATCGTGCGCTGGACCAAGATCCGCCCACGTCCGACGATCTGGCAGTCATGGCCGACCTGCTCGACGAGGCGATGAAGGCCGGCGCCCTGGGGTTCAGCACCAGCCGCACGTACCTGCACAAGGTGCCCGACGGCCGACCGGTGCCTGGCACCTACGCACTTCCCGACGAGCTGTACGTGTTCGCCGATGTGCTGGGCCGTCATGGCGCCGGCACCTTCGAAAGCGCCAGCCGCATCGGCGAAGGCGAGCGCGACGATCCCGATGTGCCCAAGACCCGCGCCGAGCTGGCGTGGATGGGCGAGGTCAGCCGGCGCAGCGGCCGGCCGGTCAGCTTCGGCCTCACCCAGCACGACAGCCGTCCCGACCTGTTCCAGAGGGTCATCGGTTTCGCCAAAGACCAGAACGCGCTGGGCGGCACGGTGCGTCCGCAGACCACGGCGCGCAGCGTCGGCATCCTGTTCAGCATCGATACGCGCACACCGTTCGATCGGTGCGAGTCGTGGAAGTCGTTGCGGGCGATGCGCAACGGCAAGAAGATGGTGGCGATCCGCGACGCAGCGTTCCGGTCGCAGCTCATCGACGAGGCCGAGCAGACGCCGCCGGGCATGGACCTCGATCAACTGTTCATCGTCAACCTGGGCACCGAGGCCCGCTACGACCTCGACCCGTCCAGCTCGCTGGCGGCCGAGGCCCGGCGGCGCGGCATCAGCCCGGCGGCGGCGTACATCGAGTTGCTGCTGGAAACCGACGGTCGGGTGGTGTGCAGTTTTCCGTTCCTGAACCAGCGTCTGGATGCCGTCGAAGAGATGTTGGATGATCCGCTGGTCACGCTGGGCCTTGCCGATGCCGGGGCGCATGTGGGCCAGATCCTGGACGCCAGCCAACCAACGTTCTTCCTGTCGTACTGGATCCGCGAGCGTGGGCGCTGGACCATCGAAGAGGCGATCCGTCGGCTGACCAGCGATACGGCCGACCTGTTCGGCATCGATGATCGTGGTCGTCTGCAGGTCGGGGCCTTCGCCGATGTCAACGTGATCGACTTCGACGCCCTGCGCCTGCCCGCCCCGGCCTATACGTTCGACTTCCCGAACGGCGCCGGCCGATACGTGCAGGGTGCCGAGGGCTACGACTGCACCATCGTGAACGGCCGGATGTTCATGGAGCACGGCCAGCACACCGGCGAGTTCGCCGGTCGCCTGTTGAAGAACAGCGCCGCATCATGACCCACGCCGCGATCACCGCACTGCGCACCGAGCAGCAACGTGCGCTCGAACTGTTCGCCACCCTGACGCCCGCTGAATGGGCTGCTGCCAGCGGATGCGACGGCTGGCGAGTACAAGACGTGGCCCAGCACATGGCCAGCGTGTTCCATTCGATTGCCGATCCTGCCTCGATCGAGGGTGGCTCGTCGCCCGATGTCGAGCAGAACGCCGAAGTGCCGGTGCAAGCACGTCGTGAGTGGACGACCGACCAGGTGATGGCCGAGTATGTCCAGTGGAGCGACACGGGCATCGCCACGTTGGCCTCGTTCCAAGAGGCACCGATGGCCGAGATGGTCATCCCGCTGGCCAACCTGGGCAGCCATCCCATGCACATCCTGGCCAACGCCATCGTGTTCGACCACTACTGCCACCTGCGTCACGACATCGGTGCATCGCTGCCCCGGGCGGCCGATCTGCCCCGCGACCCCGACTCGCTGCATGCGACGGTCGACTGGATGTTGGCCGGCGTGCCGCAGATGTGCGCCGACGCGCTGTCGTCATGCACGCAGGGCATCAACCTGGTCTTCACCGATCTCGACAACGCTGCTTTCGCGCTCGCTCCTGGCGACGAGTTGTGGACGGTGGCGGCCGGCGCTGATGCCGCGCTGCCGACAATCGTGACCTCCGCACACGACTTCGTGTCGTGGGCCACCAAGCGAACCGACTGGCGCACCATGGGCATCCAGGCCGATGGCGCTACTGCCGACACGCTCGACGCCCTGAACGTGATCTGACAGCGCAGCGCGATGCACCAGGAGTTCGACCACCAGCTGTCGATGAACGACACGGTGACGTCGATGACGCGCAGCGGGGTCAGCTTCCCCGGGTTGTTGGCGCTGGGGGTGTGCACCATCTGCCTGCTGACGTTCAGCTCGACGGTCTCGTCGGTGTTGTTCGACTCGGACGGGCCATGCTCGCAGATCGAGGCGCGACCCCAGGCCGACGCACCTGTGTCGGGCGATGAAGTCCTCGGACCCATCGTCGCACTCAGCCCCGACGTTCGAATCTGCGAAGCCGTCACGATGGAAGGCGATTGACGGCCCTCAGGCCAGCCGATAGAAGGCGAACACCACCGCAGCGGTCGAGATCGCAGCTGCCACCGTCGGCAGCACGTGACGCGGGTACTGGCTGCGCACCGCAGCGGCGGTCGCGATGGTGACGCCGATCAGCAGTTCGATGGCCCAGTAGCGCCAGTCGGTGGTATCGGCGACCGTGGTCCAGCCGTACGGCCCTTCACCGATCAGCACGCCGCCGATCACCGCGAACCCGACGCCTCGGCGCAGTCCGCGCCCGCTGGACCAGGCGCCGGCGACACCCAGCGGCGGCCCCGCCAACAATGCGGCGGTCAACCAGAACACGACCGTCGAGGTGGAGTTGGAATCGCCACGGATCACGGTGGCGATCGCGTACCCCAGCTCGCAACACGCCAGCGTGGCCATCGCGGCGATCAGTCCGGGCAGCACTCGTCGGTTGTAGCGAGCCACCAGGAACGCGGCCAGCGACCACGGCCCGGCCGAGTTCGAGAACGATGCCGTCGAGTCGCTCAGCCATCCCTGCCCGTACGCCGTCAGCGCGCCGACACCCAACCCGATCACCACGGCAGCAGCCAGCCCTTGGGCCAATGATCGACGGGCGACAGTGGCCGACGACCGCCCGCCCTCGTGCTGGGTGATCTGCATCGTCACCGACGCTACCGGTGCCCCCGTTGCGGGGTCACTCGCCCCGACATGACTGCCGTTCAGGCGATTCCCGGTTCGG
>JANNFQ010000111.1:0-2672 GCA_031380045.1 Acidimicrobiaceae bacterium | reverse complement strand
GGGGACCCGCGCACGCGCAGGCGCCTCAGGGCCGAGGAGCAATGCTACCGCCCGCGCGGGACAACGCCAAGTCCCATCTCGGCGGGTGTGGACCGTGGTCGAGAGCGCTGTGGACACCTTAGTCGTGGGTGTCGGTGCGGGTGGTGAACCACGGTCTACCTGGCGGTTCGCGCTGCCGTCGGGATTACAGGAAGTACCCCGTGATGTCGACGATGATGTGCGTCGAGCCGCCACCGCCGGCGATCAGGGTGATCCGGCGCTCGTCGTCGACGCCCACGATGATGCCGTTCGCCATGGTCTGATCGCTGTGCGACCAGTTGATGGTGGAGGCGCTGATGACCTCGTTGATGCCGGGATTGACGGTGGCGAATCCGCTGCCGATGGTCTCGGTGATGGTGATGTTGCACGCGATCGCGGTGGCGCCCGGCGGCACGAGATCGACGGTCTGGACGTTGCCGCTGATCGGCTTGCGGCCGTCGGCCACCGAGATCGTGCGCGGCTGGTTGGTGTCCAGCATGCCCGGCAGCGGCTGAGGCGAGCGCGAGTCGTAGACGCGGGTGGGCGTCACGGTGTGCAGCGAACCGGCGGTGGTGGGGCCGGCCAACTTCCGCCACACGCCCGGCGCGCCGGCGACAACACAGCTCCACAGCGCTCCCTGGGTATCGCTGATGACGTCGGCGGCCGCGTAGATGCCGGATTGCGGCGGTCCCAGACCGACATGTGGCGACAGGCCGATGCGTCCCGCTCCCTCGCCGAAGAAGTCGTATCCGTTGGTGCTGTGGCCGACGACGCCGTTGCCGGTCTGGCTGATCCCGTACACACCGTACGAGCCGCCGGGGCCGGTGGCGTACCCAACGACCCCATTGCCACCATCGGCCTCTGAGTATCCCGTCACCCCGGTCATCACTCGCGTGGCCGCAACCGTCCGAGCGTGTCCGGCAACGGCCGCGGGGATGTACCGCGAGAACAGCGGATCGAAGGCAGGCGTCGAAGCACCATCGGTGACGCGCAGATAGTCGACCTGTGCGGCAAGTGACGCTGTGTAGTCGAGCACCGTCGTGATCGTCGGCAATCCGGCGGTGGTCGAGTGTGCACCAGTGAGCGTCAACGTCACTCCGTTGGCGGCAGCAGCAGGTGCCGCGCCGCGGGCAGCGCTGGTCGTGACGGCCACCGCGGCTGCCCCCGCGGCGAGCGCGAAGAACCGACGACGTCCGGTGACGGCGAGAGGAGAAGGTGGTGTGGTGGTGGTGGCGGCATCCAGGCGTGCGTGCAGCTGGGCGATCTGCTGCGCCTGGGCGGCCACGAGCGCTTGCAACTCATGGACGGCTGTTGTGAGTTCGTCCGCCGGGCCGATGGTCACGGCGCGCAACCTAACAGAATGACCTGGGCAGATCCGGTGACGGGCCGGCCAGCCGACGCAGTGCGACGCACTCTGGTGGCACACTGTTGGGCGTGACGCGACGCGGCATTCTGCGCTGTTCGGCGGCGGCGATCCTGTTCGGCATCTCGGCTCCGGCGGCCTCGCGTCTGGCCGGCGACATGGGTGCGTTCACGCTGGCGGGCCTGCTGTACGTGGGCGCGGCGATCGCGGTGCTGCCCGTGGTCGGCCGCGTTCCTCCGTCGCGCGCAGCGGTGCGCCGAGGCGCCGGGCGGCTGTCGGTTGCGGTGGTGATCGGCGGAGCGGTCGGCCCGGTCCTGCTGGCTGCGGGCCTGTCGCACGCCCCGGCGGCGACCGCCTCGTTGTTGCTGAACCTCGAGCTCGTCTTCACGACCGTTCTGGCCTACTTCTTCTTCAAGGAGCACATCGGCCCACGAGTCGCAGCGGGCACCGGCCTTGTCGTGGTCGCAGGCGTCGTGTTGGGGTGGTCGAGCAATGCCGACCTTCGGTGGGGCGCGCTGCTGATCGCCGGCGCATGCTTCTGCTGGGGCATCGACAACTGCGTCACGGCAAACCTGGACGAGCTTGCACCGGCGCACATCACACTGGCCAAGGGTGTGGTCGCGGGCGGCGCGAACCTGGCCATCGGCCTTGCCCTCGATGGCCCACCGGCGGGTTGGCCGATCGTGTGGGCGCTGGTGGTTGGAGCGTTCGGCTACGGCGTCTCGATCACGCTGTGGGTGGCCGGAGCACGCGACCTGGGCGCGGCGCGGGGTCAACTGGTGTTCGCCACGGCTCCGTTCGTCGGAGCGGTCGTAGCGTGGACCGTGTTCTCTGACGCTGTGACCACCCGAGAGGTCGTGTCGCTGGTGATCGCCATGGCCGGCGTCAGCTTCGTGTTGCGCTCGGACCACGAGCACGACCACCGGCACGAACCAGTGGTGCACGACCACGAACACATCCACGACGACGGCCATCATCGCCACGTGCATGACGATGACCATGCACTCGATGCCGATCCGCAGGGCCGGTGGCGGCATCAGCATGCACATCGCCACGACCTGTTGGTGCACGCCCATCCGCACGTTCCCGATCTCCATCACCGGCACGACCACGACCACACGCACGAGCACGGTTGACCGCCCCGGCGCGGCTCAGACAGTCCAGCGCTGCTGATTGGTGCAGGTGTTCTTGACGTCGCAGTAGAAGTCGAAGCTCCACGTGCCACCCTCGCGGCCGACGCCACTGTGGCGGCTGCCACCGAACGGCGCACGCAGGTCACGCACGAAGAAGC
>JANNFQ010000082.1:0-2200 GCA_031380045.1 Acidimicrobiaceae bacterium | reverse complement strand
CGGCGCACCGACCCGTGGACGCCAGTTCGTCGAGCGTCTTCGCGGTCGAGGCGATGTTGCCATGACGACCGACGAGATCATGGCCCTCACCAGAGGATCCTGAGGTGTCCTCCGGGACGCTGGTCGACAGCAACGTCTTGTAGGACATCCTCACGGAGAATCCGACGTGGCGGGGTTGGTCCAGCGATGCCCTCGCCCAGGCCGCTGAGGCCGGTCCCGTGTACATCAACCCAGTGATCTACTCCGAGGTGTCCGTCCGGTTCACGACCATCGAGGCGCTCGAGGACGCGTTGCCGCCTCGGGACTACCGGCGCGAGCCCATACCGTGGGCAGCCGCGTTCCTGGCAGGCAAGGTCTTTCTCGAGTACCGACGGAACCAGGGCACGAAGTCGACGACGCTGCCCGACTTCTTCATCGGTGCCCATGCAGAAGTCGCCGATCTCGATCTGCTCACCCGTGACGTCGGCCGCTACCGCAAGTACTTCCCGACTGTGGTGCTCATCGCGCCGAGCGACTGAAGCCCTGGATGGCGAGCAGATCGGTTCGGCGTGCGATCTCGGGTGTCGTTCGGAGTGTTCTCAGCTCGGCCGGGTGTCGTTCTGTGCCAGCGTTGTTCGGCGGGCTGGCTGCGGATGAGGGTTTGAAGGGATTCGAGGTCACTCCGGCGGTTCGTCGATGGACGAACGCCAAGCGTCGGTGAGAATGTTGTCAACATTCGGGGTGTGCCGGACATGTACGGATCGATGGGACACGCTGCGGGCACGGATGGTCGGCGACTTTTCGCCTACTTGTACGAGGCGCACCGGCTTCACGTGCTGGCTTACTGTGTGCGTCGCACAAACCGGGCCGACGCGGCCGATGCCTGTTCCGAGACGTTTCTGGTGGCGTGGCGACGCCTCGACGACCTCCCTGCGGAGCCCGGCACGCTGCCGTACCTGTACGGCATCGCCAACAAGGTGCTCGGCAATCAGTTTCGTTCGCTTCAGCGACGCTCCCGCCTCGACGCCAAGCTTTGCGAGCTGGGCGTGTCCGACCCGGTGGACGCTGGGGTGGTGGTGCTGCAGAGTGCCAGCGATCGACGGGTCGTCGCTGCGATTCGACAGTTGAAGCCGGTCGATCGAGAGATCCTGATGCTGTCGGCGTGGGAGGAGCTCCCGCGATCGGTGATCGCCGAGATGATGGGCATGACCAAGGCCGCCGTGGACCAACGAATCCACCGGTCCTACGAGCGGCTGGCACGAGTGCTCGGCGTCGCCTCGCCGTTGTCCGACTCCGCCTCCGAGACGAATGGATCGGCACAAGTATGAGCCTCGAACAGATCGAACAGATGGTGCGAGCGGCGAACCCGGTCCCCGACGTGGCGATCCTCGGCGGAAGCATCTCCCACGGCGGGCACCTCATCGAGCAGGAGACGTCGAACACGGACACCGACGAGGTGCTACTGGTCGATCGCGCCCCGGACAGATCCACAACCGACCAGAGCGGCGGCCAGTGGCCGACTCTTCAGTCGCTCAACGGCAACCAGGTCGGTGAGGTCGACGAAGGAACGACGCACACGACGGCGGCGGATGATCTGGCGCGCGAGCGACGATCGCGTCGGCGATCGATGCTCGGGGCTGCAGCCATGATCGGCGTGCTTGCGCTCGGGCTGCTCGCGGTGACCGCCGTCCAAGATCCCGACAGCGTCCCAACCGACACGGTCCCGCCCACCCCAACACCGTCCACAAACCCAGACACGATCGACACCGCCGCGCCCGTCGTGCCGCCGGCGTCGGGTGGGATGTGGCCCCAGTCCACCCTCGAGGAGGTGCGTGCCGCCCAGGAGCTCGCCGACGCCGGAGACCCAGCGGCGACGTGGCAGTTGGAGCCCGAACTCGTCAGCGTGGAGTTCGAGGAACCCGCCCAGGTCGAACTGGTGGAGCGGTTCCTTCGTGAGGTGTTGGGCTGGGAGGGGTACCTCTTCTACCCCGCCGAAGTGGGTAGGGCTCGCAACGGTGAGTTCGTAGACCTCGTCGGCCAGCGGTACCTGCGGTGCGCGCCCGGTCGCACGAACCTGATGTACCCGCCCGGCCCGCAGTCCGAACGGGGTGAGCTGTGCGCGCCGACGATCGACGACCTCACCTACGAGACGGTGAGCCTCGACCTTGCCCAGCTCGACCGCCGAGGCGCCGACGGGATCTGGGTGGTGGCCCAGTGGAGG
>JANNFQ010000080.1:0-11669 GCA_031380045.1 Acidimicrobiaceae bacterium | reverse complement strand
GACGTTGGCGTTGCCGAAGGATGTCATCGACGAACGCTTCGGCGTCCGTGGTCGCAATGGGGTCGACATCGAGATCCTGGGTGGCACGTCGGGCGTGAACGGCGGCGGTTTCATCTACACCAACCTCGACACCGTCGCTGTGGGTGTGGTCCTGAAGCTGCCCAAGTTGGCAGCGCAGCAACGCCGACCCGAGGACATCATCGCCCACCTGAAACGGCACTCGGCGATCGCGCCGTTGATCGAGGGCGCCGAACTGAAGGAGTACTCGGCTCACCTCGTTCCCGAAGCCGGACTGTCGATGATGCCCAAGCTGGCCGGCGACGGTCTGTTGGTCGCCGGCGACGCGGCCGCGCTGTGCTTGGCCGCCGGCATCTGGCTGGAGGGCGTCAACTTCGCGATGGCCAGTGGCATGGCTGCGGGCCAAGCCGCAGACGAGGCGATCATCAGCGGCGACACCACCACCACCGGGTTGGCCGGATATCAACGGCGGCTCAGCGACAACTTCGTGCTGCGCGATCATCGCAAGCTGCGGCGAGCGCCGGCGCTGGTGCTCAGCGACCGGGTGCAGCACATGTACCCGGCCATGATCGCCGGCATCGTCCAGGGCATGTTCCAAGTGGACAACCCCACACCGAAGCCTGGGCTGCGCCGCATCGTGGCCCGCGAGCGCAAGCTGGCCGGGGTTCGCCGACGCGACCTGGTCCGCGACACCGTCGCCGGGCTGAGGACATTCGGATGAGGATGCTCCGATGACCGATCGCACCGGCGACGTCGCCGATTCCATCGAACCCGATCCCATGTGGCCGCAGGTCTCGTTCCAAGACCGCATGAGCACCGCGATGTTCGACGTGGGCGAACGCGCCCACATCGTGGTCGACGGCAAGGTGTGCGCCGACTGCAGCACACGCGAGTGTGTGGTGGCCTGCCCGGCCAACCTGTTCGTGCCGACCAGCGATGGCGGCATCGTGTTCAACTACGAGCAGTGCTTCGAGTGCGGCACCTGTTACCTGGTCTGCAACCGTGAGGGCGCGATCCAGTGGTCGTACCCCGATGGTGGTCACGGCGTGGTGTTCCGGCGAACATGATCGTCGCCTGCCTGAAGTGGACGTCGGCCGAGGGTGACGACGACAGGTTCACCGGTGTGTCGCCGGCCGACCAGACCGCGTTGGAAGTCGCGCTACAACTGGGCGAGGCGTTCGACATGGAGGTCGTCGCCGTGTCGGCCGGGCCGATGGGCGCCGAAGCCGTGCTGCGCGATGCACTGGCATGCGGTGCAGCACGCGCTCACCGGCTGGACGACTTGCGGCTCAGCGAATCGCGCGACGTGGGTGCGGCCCTTGCCGATGTCGTCGGCGATGCACGCGTCGTCGTGTGCGGCGACCACTCACTGGATCGAGGCAGCGGATCGGTGCCGGCCTACATCGCCCACAGAATGCGCGCGGCGCAGGCATTGGGTCTCGTCTCCCTCGATCTCACGGCATCGTCGCCGTCGTCGCTCAGCGCGGTGCGTCGTCTCGATGGTGGTCGGCGCGAGATCGTGTCGGTGCCGACTCCGTGCGTCATCTCGGTGGAGCATTCGGTTGCCTCGTTGCGTCGCGGCTCGTTGCGTCGCGCGTTGGCCGCCGACACCGCCCAGATCCGGGTGGATGGACCATCACGCACCGGCGTGGACCGGCCTGCGGTCGTGGGCCAGATCAGTCCATTTCGGCCACGTGCCCGGGTGCTGCCGGCCCCGGTTGGAGCCGACTCACTGGACCGGATTCGCCAACTGACCGATGCCGGCTCGGCGCCGTCACGGGGCGAGATCGTGCACCTGCCGCCCCGAGAGGCAGCCGAGCACATCGTCGCCACCCTGCGGCAGTGGGGCTACCTCGCCTGACCCCGACATCCCACGGTTCCATCTTTTCGACTTTGTATCATCGTTATTTCATCGCTATTGGCGATTTCGATGCCATCGGACACACGACTTTTCCGGCCCGCGCAGAGTGGGGCAGTAGCGTGGCCACATGTCGCAGGTGGACGCCGTCGGGGTGACGCTGCTTCGTGCCGCCAGCGATGTGTTGGCCACTGATGGCCCCGCAGCGCTGACCGTTCGTCGCATCGCCCATCAGGCCGGTGTCAGCACCATGAACGTCTACTCGAGGTTCGGGGGCAAGGACGGGGTTATCGATCACCTGTTCATCGAAGGATTCGCGCGGCTGTTCGATGCCGTGCAGGCGGCTCCGCTCACCGGGGATGCTCTGGCAGATCTGCGACGCTGCGGCAGCAACTACCGCCAGTTCGCTTTGGCCAACCCCACCTACTACTCGATCATGTTCGACCGCGTCGTCGCCGACTACCAGCCGTCGGCTGCCGCCCTCGAGCAGGCCGGGGCCACGTTGCAACAGCTGGCCGATCGCGTTGCCCGAGCGATGAGCATGGGGGCACTGGCCCAGGCCGACCCCATGGTCACGGCCGCATCGCTGTGGGCCACCTGTCATGGACTGGTCAGCCTGGAACTGAAAGATGCCAAGCCCGACAGCATCGACTGGGCCGATGTGTTCCAGGCCACGACCGCGGCCCTCTTCCGCGGGCTTGCGGCCGGGGTCGGCGCCACAACGTGAGCGCTCGTCTGGGCGAGCTCACATGGCCCGAAGTTCGCGACTCGGCGCGTCCACCGCTGGTGGTCGTTCCCGTGGGTTCGTGCGAGCAGCACGGGCCACACCTGCCGCTCGACACCGATACCCGAGTGGCCGTTGCCCTGGCCGAAGCGCTGGTTCAGTCGTTCGAGCCCGGCGAGGTGGTGGTCGCTCCGCCCATCACGGTGTCGGCCAGCGGCGAGCATGCGGGTTTTCCCGGCACGCTGTCGTACGGCAACGTCGTGGTCGAATCAATGCTCGTCGAACTGGTCCGGTCAGCCGATTGGAGCTCGGGCGTGGTGCTGGTCAACGGTCACGGAGGCAATGCCATACCCGTTCGTCGTGCCGTATCCACACTGACCGCCGAGAAGCGGCGGGTCCTGCCATGGTGGCCGCACGTCACCGGCTCTGACGCCCACGCCGGGAACACCGAGACATCGTTGATGCTGGCCATCGCCCCCGACCTGGTGCGCATCGATCGGGCCGAGCGTGGCCGCATGGAACACGTGACCGACCTGATCGACGAGCTCCGCGCCGGCGGCATGCGTGCGGTCAGCCCCAACGGAGTGCTCGGCGACCCGCACGGCGCCACCGCCGCCCACGGACGCTCGCTGCTGACCCGGCTGACCATCGATCTGGTCGCTGCGGTCGACGACTGGCGAGTCTGAGGCTCTACTCGACCGTGAGTGTTGGTCGCTTCTCGCTCGATTCGTCGTACCGCCGGCCGAACAACGGACGCGTGCTCATTGCGGGTTCGCCCCTGCGACTGTTCACGCTCAGCGAGGCGGGCAGGCACGTCGTCGCGGCCATCGAACGCGGCGACACTCCTCCACAACCACACCAACGGTTGACCGATCGGCTGTTGGACGCAGGCGCACTGCACCCGCAACTGGCCGCATTCGGCGACCGACCAGAGGTCGGCTCGCTGTCGCCGTCACTGACCATCGTGGTTCCGGCCTTCAACCAGCTGCCCACCTTTCGTCCCACCGTGTGCCGCACGATCGTGGTCGACGACGCCAGTTCGTGTCCGCTGACAGCCCAGCCCGACGAGCCAGCGGCGGCGTTGATCGAGCTACATCGGCTTGCAGTCAACGTTGGCCCCGGCGGGGCACGCAATGCGGGCCTGGCACTGGTGCACACCGAGTTCGTTGCGTTCATCGACACCGATGTCGACATCGACGAAACCGCGCTGGCACCGTTACTGGCTCACTTCGACGACCCTCGCGTGGCGTTGGTGGCGCCACGCATCCGTCCGGCCCAGGCCGCAGGCTGCCTGGCTGCGTATGAGCGCCGCCATTCGCCGTTGGACCGCGGTGTCGAACCCGGGCGAATCGCCCCTACCACACGGGTCAGCTTCGTCCCGGCCGCGGTCATCGTGTGCCGAACCGCAGCAGTGCGCGACATCGGTGGGTTCGACGCTTCGTTGCGATTCGGCGAGGATGTTGACCTGGTCTGGCGGCTGGTGGCCGCCGGCCATCGGTGTCGCTACGAACCGTCGGTGGTCGCTGGACATCAGGTCCGGCCGACCATGGGCTCGTGGTGGCGGCAGCGCGTGGGCTACGGCTCGTCGGCCGCACCGCTGGCTCGGCGGCATCCGGGTGCGCTTGCGCCCTTCCGAATGAGCGGCTGGAGCGCAGCCGGTTGGGCATCGGTGGCGGCCGGTTTCCCGGTCGCCGGCATGGCCATCGGTGCTGGAACGGCTGTGGCCCTGGCTCGCAAGCTGCGCTCGATACCGGTGACTGAATCGCTGCGCCTGGCCGGTCTGGGCAACCTGCACGCCGGCCGCTTGGTCGCCAGCGCGATCACCCGCGCGTGGTGGCCGATCGCGTTCGCGCTGGCAGTGTGCTCGCGTCGTGCTCGGCGAGCGGTGGCACTGGCGGTGCTGGTGCCGGCGCTGATCGACTGGCACCAGCAGCGGCCCGAACTGCACCCGGCGCGCTACGTGGCGCTGCGCGTGCTGGATGATGCGGCCTACGGGGCCGGATTGTGGCAGGGCGCCTGGCGACAGCGATCGGTCGCCGCGTTGCTGCCGTCGTTCGAGCCCTGGCCACCACGCCGCAACGCCACGAACCCCTAGCCCGCGTTCAGGCGCGCGCCGATGTCGTTGCACGACACACAGACCGACTGGGGAATGACACCCCATTGCATCAGCCGTTGAAACGCCATGCAGCCCAGGCACAAACCCACGAACGACTCCAACGCCGCAGCCACCACCAGGCCGGCGATCAGCACGATGGCAACGACGTTGCCGCCCAGCAGTTCGGCGATCAGGGCCGATGCGCTGAAGGTCAGCCCGATCGCTTGCGCGAAACGTTTGGGCGGGCCGGACACCATTCGGTGAGCCCGACGCAACCGCGGCGTGACGAATTGGGTGACGGCACGGCCCAGCAAACTGAACCGCGGTCCGGCGGCCACTCGCGCCGCAAACCCGAACACCAGCGGCACCAGCACCCACCACTGCCGCACCGCCAAGAACACGACACCTTGCACCACCACGCCCGCCGCGACCAGCCGCGCCGACGTCTCGTTGACAGGATCGGGAAACGTGAAGAACTGACTCGGTCGACGACGATCGCTCACACCGGGGAATGATAGGCGTCACCGGTCGAATTCCGACCAGTGGAGTCGGAATTCGATGGCGTCGACCCGGCGGCGCGCAGTCGCCCGAGTACGGTGAGCACCTGATGACGCTGCGGCTGATGATCGACCAGCAGGCTTGGCGTGCCCACGTACAACGCGTCGGCGACCAGACCGCCGATCTGGTGCCCGTGGTGAAGGGCAACGGATACGGGTTCGGCCGCCAGCAACTGGCCCGGCTGGCGGCAACGTTCGCCGACGAGATCGCCGTTGGAACGGTGCACGAACTGGCCGACGTGGCCGAGGCCATCGACCGTCCGCTCACGGCGATCGTGGCCCTTACTCCGGCCATGCACCTGCCGGCGCACCTCGTGCCGAACGCTGTGCCCACGGTCGGCGCAGTCGCGCATGTCAACGTCTTGATCAACCACGGTTGGCGGGGGCCGGTGGCAATCAAGCTCGAGTCGTCGATGCACCGCCATGGCGCGTCGCCCGAGGTGTTCCCTCAGGTGCAGGCTGCTGTTCTCTCGGCCGGATGCCGAGTGCATCAGTACGTACTCCACCTGCCGCTTCAGTCGGCGTCGTTCACGGCCGACCTGGCCGTTGCTCAGATCGAACAGTGGCTGCCACATCTCGATCCCGCCGTGGCCATCTCGTTGAGTCATCTGCCCGTGTCGGTCTACGACACATTGCGCGCACGACATCAGGATCGTTCTTTTCGGCTGCGCTCGGGCACCGCCCTGTGGCACGGCGACAAGTCGTTCCTGCACTTGTCGGCCGATGTGTTGGAGGTGCGCCCGACCCCCATCGGCAAGCCCATCGGATACCGCCAACGACCCGGTCCCGCCTCGGGACACGTCGTCATGGTGGGTGCCGGTTCAGCCCACGGCGTGGCGGCACTCGACGGCGGACGCAGTCCCTTCCACTTTCAGCGTCAGCGCTTGCCGCTGGCGGAACCGCCGCACATGCACACGTCGATGGTCGTGGTCGGCAACGGTTCGCCCGTGCCCCAGGTGGGCGAATGGATCGATGTGCAACGACCGCTCACCATGGTGGCCGTCGACTCGCTGGATTGGCGATGACGACCAGCAAACGGTTGGTCGGGCCCGACGTGACGCGAGCCGTCGCCCTGATCGGCGTGGTGGTCCTGAACTACCACGGCTACCTGAACGGCTCGCGAGCCGTGGCCGGCCCGGGCGCATCGCTGCCGCAGCGACTCTTCGATCCATGGACAGGCGTGTTGTCGACGCGGTTCGCGGCGACGTTCATGTTGGTCGCCGGTGTCGGTGTGACCCTGATGACCTCGCGTAGCCGCGCAAGCGGTGACCGCGCTGCCATCGCGGTCGTCCGCTGGCGACTGGTTCGCCGCGGGATGTTGTTGTACGCGGGCGGGTTCGTCCTCGACTGGATCTGGCCCGGCACGATCCTGTTCTTCTACGGGGCTGCGTTCGTGCTGGCTGCATTCGTTTTCACCCTGCGCACCCGGTGGCTGATCGTCATCGGTTGCGCAGTGGCGGCGGCGGCTGCTGGGCTGCACTGGTGGGTGGCCGCGCGCGCCGCCAACGGCGATCCGGCCACCTGGTTCACGAACCCGCAGACGCTCATCACCGAATCACCACGAGGGTTGGTGCTGGACACCTTCGTCAACGGCACACATCCATTGCTGCCGTGGTTCGCGTTCATGTGTTTGGGCATGATCGTCGGGCGTTCGCTGGACGCCATGCGCCCGCTTCGGTGGGCCGCCTACGGGGCTGTCGCCACAGCCGTCACGTATCTCGTCAACCACATCGCCACCTCCGGCCGTGCCGACGACCGCGTGTTCGTCACGGCGATGTCCACTCGTCCTTTCGATCGCGGGTTGCTCTACACGATCGGAACGGCAGGGACGGCACTCGCCGCGTTCTGCGTGATCTCGGTCGTCGCCGAAACGCAGCGAAACAGCGGGTTCGTGCATGTCTTGTCGCGGGCCGGGCAGATGACGCTCAGCCTGTACATGCTGCACGTGCTCGTCTTCAACTTCATCGTCCATTGGTTGCACTGGGTGGGCGGCACGGGGCTGGACACCGCGCTGATGTTTGCTCTGGTCTTCTGGGTGCTGGCGATCGCAGTTGCCTCGTGGTGGCGGCGGCTGATCGGTCTGGGGCCACTAGAGTCGTTGTACAGGAGGTTCGGCGGGTGACGGTCGTGACCGAACGGACCGGCGAACAACCCACACGTGCCACTCTCGTCCAGACCGGAACTCATGCGGCCAGCGCCGCGAGATCATGTCATCGCGGCGACGAACCGATGGTGCTCGTCCTCGAACCATCGACGACGCCGATCGAATCGCTGCATGCCACCCATCTCGTTCCACATCGCGATGAAGTTGGGGTCGCCGGCCTCGACGCGGCGGCGGACGAACAGGCCGCCGCGCTGGATCGACACCTCGAGGATCTCCAGCAGATCGCAGCGGCCGCGATCATCGAGTCCATACGTGTCGGCGACCAGGCGAAGTCGCGCACCCTGGTCGACCGTCTGCCAGCCGAGCCGGCGCGCGGAGATCTCGTCATCGATCGGGACGCACATCCGCGCGAACTGCGCCAGGTCGTACTCGGGTCGTCCGGGCGAAGCGAAGTCGAAGTCGAGCAGGGCGACAGCGATCCCGTCGCGGAACACCACGTTCTCGAGGCACACGTCGTTGTGGCACACGATCGGCCCGCCGACCGGGTCGGCCATCTCTGCACTCCATGGTTGGGTGCCGGGATCGAACGAACGCGACGCGTCGTGGAAGCGGCGCATCAACGCAGCGATCGACGCGAGTGCACTGTCGGCCTGCGCCCACGGTGGGTAGGGCGGCACAGGCACATCACCCTGGATGAACACCAGGCGCTCGCGTCCATCGGGCTGAACGCCTACTGGCACGGATGACCCGTGGAAGCCCACGTCGTTCAGAGCCGACAGGAAGCGATGGATCGACGGTGTGTGCTCGTTCGACGGCCGAAGCACGTACCGGCCCAAGCGCGTCACTGCACCAGCGTTGGCAACGCCGCCGTGCAGCAGTTCCTCGCCCGTGTCGCCGCGACCCGTCACGTGGCCAGTCTGACAGTCAGGGGAACGACCCGTTCCCGAACGGGCTGTTCACGATGCCGAAACAGTGCCACCACAGTGGCGGCATACCGTCTCAACCGTGACCGACCCGGGCGAGAGAATGGACATCCTCGCCGACTCTCCCGTCGAGGTCGTCCGCTGGCCGACCGAGGCCAGTCTCAGAGAGTCGTTGGCACGGGTGGGCGTGCCGCGGTTGTTGTTGATCGACGCCGATGGTGAACCGCCACGATCACTGGGCGTTGACGAGGACTGGGTGCGGCTGCCGGTCAACGACGGCGATCTGCTGGCCCGAGCAACGCGACTGAGTCAACAGGCTTCGCACCTCCATCGGGACGAGCCGTACATCGATCGTCACCGTGTGCTGCATCGCGCAGGAACGTCGGTGCCGCTGACAGCCACCGAAGCGGCCATCTTGAACCTGCTGTTGAAGCACCAGGGCTCGGTGGTGCTGGTGGCCGACCTCGAGCGCGACGTGTGGCACGGGCACCCGCAGAGCCGAGAAGCAATCGATGCCGCCATCTACCGGTTGCGGCGTCGGCTCAGCGGTTTCAGTCTGGTCATCCGATCGGTTCGCGGCCGCGGCTTCGTGATCGACGGCTGGTAGAACCTAGATGGCGTCGGATCCACGCTCGCCGGTACGGATGCGAACGATCTCGTCGACCGTGGTCGTCCAGACCTTGCCATCGCCGATCTTGCCGGTGCTCGCCCCTTGGACGAGGGCGTCCACCACGATGCCGGCTCGATCGTCGGCGACGACGACCTCGATGCGCATCTTGGGGACGAACTCCAGCTTGTACTCCGTCCCTCGATATGTCTCGGTGTGCCCACCCTGGCGGCCGAAACCGCGCACCTCGGACACGGTCATGCCCGTGACACCCACTGCTGCGAGGGCGGTCTTGACATCGTCGACCTTGAACGGCTTGACGACTGCGGTGATCAGTTTCATGTGAGTCTCGTTTCGTCTGCGCTGGTACGGATCAGTGGTTCGAATCAGTGGTATGCGGTCTCGGCGTGCTCGGCGAAGTCGAGCCCGTCGTACTCGGTCTGTTCGCTGACACGGACGCCGATGGTCTTCTTCAACGCCACCATGATCCCGAAGGTGATGCAGAACGACCAGACGATGGCGGCCAAGTTGGCCAATGCCTGCTCGCCCAGCAGCCCCAGACCGCCGTCGTAGAACAAGCCCTTCTTGAACGTGCCTTCGAAGAACTCAGGGTTGGCGAAGAAGCCGACGGTCAATGACCCGACAAGTCCGCCGACGAAGTGCACGCCAACGACGTCGAGCGCATCGTCATAGCCCGCCTTCATCTTGATCCTCACGGCGTAGCAACAGATGAGGCCGGCGATGCCGCCAATGGCCAGCGGCGCAACACCCGAGACGTAGCCGGCAGCGGGGGTGATCGCGACCAGCCCGGCAACGATGCCCGACGCAGCGCCCAGGTTGGTTGCGTGACCATCACGAAGTCGCTCGACGATCACCCACACCAACCCGGCGGCCGCTGCAGCGAGGAACGTGTTCATGAATGCCTGCACGGCCTGCCCGTTGGCGGCCAGAGCCGAGCCGGCATTGAAGCCGAACCAGCCGAACCACAGGATGCCCGTGCCGATCATGACCAACGGCATCGAGTGTGGCGGATGCCCTTCCTCCGGCCACCCCTTGCGCTTGCCGAGCACCAGCACTGCCGCCAGAGCGGCGATGCCTGCGTTCACGTGAATCGCCGTTCCTCCGGCGAAGTCCAGCGAGCCGCGCTGGCCGATCCAGCCGCCGTACACCCATTTGAAGACCGGCACGTACACCAGGAACAACCACACCGGAACGAACAGCGCCCAGGCCGAGAACTTCATGCGATCGGCGACAGCGCCCGAGATGAGCGCCGGCGTGATGGCCGCGAACATTCCGAGGAAGGCGACCGTGACGAGTTGCGCCCCGCCGTCGTCGATGATGCCGATGTCGTTCAGGAACGCATAGTCGAAGTTGCCGATCAAGTCGTTGCTGCCGAACGACAGGCTGTAGCCCGCCACCATCCACAGGACGGGCACGATGAGCACGCAGTAGAAGTTCATCATCAACATGTTCAGAACGTTGCGACCGCGGTCCATCCCTCCATAGAAGAAGGCGAGCCCCGGCGTCATGAACAGCACGAGGGCAGCTGACACCAGCACCCAGGCCAGGCTTCCAGAATCCATTCGCTGCTCCATTCGTCGAGTCGAAGTGCCGACAGAATGGCGTGGGTTTATTTCTGGACTGTTTCCGCTTTGCCGCCCGAGTGTGAACTGAGTGGAGTCAGATCACTTCGTCGAAGGTGTTGCAGTTGCGCGGGTCGCGTGTGGTGAAGCCGCGCATGAACCAGTCCTTGCGTTGCTGCGCCGAACCGTGCGTCCACGATTCGGGGTCGATGCGCCCCTGCATCTTCTGCTGGATGCGGTCGTCGCCGACGCCTTCGGCCGCGTCGATGGCTTCGCTGATCTCGCTGTTGGTGTCGAGCTGGTCGCGCTGTCCGACATCGCCCACCCATGCCCCGGCAAAGCAGTCGGCCTGCAGTTCCAGAGCCACCGAGTACTGGTTGGCGCGAGACGGATCGGTCTGTTGCGCCTGCTGCACCTGCGCATTGGTCCCCAACACGTTCTGGATGTGATGCCCGTACTCGTGAGCGATGATGTACTGCTCGGCCAGGTCGGTCGGCTTCCCGATCAGTTCTTGCTCGAGTTGCTGCATGAAGGCCAGGTCGATGTACACCAGATTGTCCAGCGGGCAATAGAACGGTCCGGTCTGCGACGTGGCCTGGCCGCAGCCGGTACTGACGTTGTCGGTGAAAAAGACCGTCTTGGTGTTCTGATACGAGGTGTTGAAGAACTGGGGCAGCGCGCTGGTCCAGTACGACTGCACATCGACAGTGGCCCCGCACACCACCTGCTCCAGATCGCTGCTGCACGTGCCATCGGCAGACTCGGCGCTGGGCGAGCCCCCGGTGGACAGCGCCGGTGCGCCACCGGCACCCAACAGCTTCGGCAGCAGCACAGAGGCGAGCAGCACGATGATGCCCAGCATTCCGCCGCCGGCCTTCAAGCCCCCTGGCAACGCTGAGCCCAGACCGCCCAGACCACCACCGCCGCCGGACGACCGACCGCGCCGGTCGTCGATCATGGACGTATCACGCGAACGAATCTTCGTCATCCAACACCCTCCAAGGCTGCACAGTAGACGCCAAGGCCGTACGAGGACCGCAACGCGCTGACGGTCAGTTCCCCGAACGAACGGTCATCAATCGCGATTCTGGCGCCCGACGAATGGCTCACTGCGCGTCGGGACGGCCAGCCCGGCGCAGGCCGCGCACGCCGACCGCACCCGCGCCGATCAGCGGACCTCGGTCGCCCAGCCGGGCCGGG
>JANNFQ010000076.1:0-4472 GCA_031380045.1 Acidimicrobiaceae bacterium | reverse complement strand
CGACGGCGCAGCCAACCAGGCGAAGGCCATGCGTCGTTCTCGCGATCTTCGTGACGCGGCCGATCGCGAGTCTGCGCAGACCGTGGCGTCGGCGTTGGTCGCCAAGACCATCGTCATCACAGCCAAGGCCGGCACCGAAGGCAAGTTGTTCGGCTCGGTCACCACAGGTGACATCGCCCAGGCCATCCATGCTCAGGCCAACATCTCGATTGATCGCAAGAAGTTGCATGTCGAGCAGATCAAGACCCTCGGTACCTACAGCGTCAGCGTGAAGTTGCACTCAGACGTCGAGTTCCCTGTCTCGGTCGAGGTCGTGAAGGCCTGATCCTGTCGGGCGAGCAGCGTCTCGCCCCCGGCACGTACGTCGTCACCGTCCACACCCGCCCATTCGGGTGGTGGGCGGTACGCACAGACCCCTTCAAGGGTCCCTTTGGCACGCCCGTACCAGCTCAGCGCGCCCTGTGTCGACCCTGAGCCCCCGTGCATCAGCGTTGCCCGTCCACAGGTGATCGGGCTTGTCCCCAGGAACCACACAAGTAGTTGGCACTAGCGATCCACATGCCAGAGACGCAAGGGTGGTCACTTCATGGCTCAACGAGACGACGACCGCAACGACCGCCGCACACCTCCGGCGCGCCGGTCCGATGGTCGAGTTCCTCCCCACAACCTGCATGCCGAAGAAAGCCTGCTGGGTGCCCTGCTGTTGTCGCGCGAGGTCGTCGGCACGGTGGCCGAACTGGGGATGCAGGTCGAGCACTTCTACAAGCCGGCCCACCAGCACGTGTATGCCGCCATCCGCGGTCTGATGGCCACGGGTCAGCCTGTTGACATCGTCACAGTCGCTGACGACCTCCGCCGAAATGGCCTGCTCGACGAGATCGGCGGCGCACAACTGCTGCTCGATCTGCAGAACGCCACCCCCGCCATCTCGAATGCCTCGCGCTACGCCAAGATCGTGCAGGACACGGCCGTACTGCGGCGGATGATCAGCGTGGCCAGCGAGATCGCCGAACTGGCGTATCAAGAGCCCGACGATGTCACCAAGGCCCTCGACGAGGCCGAGACCAAGGTGTTCGAAGTGGCCGAAGACCGGGTCATCGACTCCACGCGGGTGCTGGGCGACCTGCTGCCGATCGCCATGGACCGCCTGCAAGAGACGTTCGACCGGGGTGACACCATCACCGGCACCGCCACCGGCTTCAACGATCTCGACGAGATCATGTCGGGCCTGCAGCCCTCCACCCTGAACATCATCGGTGCCCGGCCAGCCATGGGAAAAACCGCTTTTGGCCTCGGGATTGCCACGCACATCGCGATGACGGCGAAGAAGCCAGTGCTGTTCTTCTCGCTCGAGATGGGGCATGCCGAGCTGACCCAGCGTGTGTTGTCCAGCGAGGCTCGTGTCGACTCGCAGAAGCTGCGCAGCGGCCGTCTGGTCGACAGCGACTGGACCAAGATCGGCCGGGCGATCAACCGGCTGGAAGTGCCGCTGTACCTCGACGACAACCCCCGCGTGACGGTCATGGAGATCCGTGCCAAGGCCAGGCGCATGAAGGCGCGCATGGGCGGGCTTGCGCTCATCGTCATCGACTACCTGCAGCTGATGAGCGGCGGCAACTACGCCGAGAACCGCCAGCTCGAGGTCAGCGAGATCAGTCGTGGCCTGAAGATTCTCGCTCGCGAGCTAGAAACGCCCATCATCGCTCTCAGCCAGCTCAGTCGTAACCTCGAGAGCCGCGGCGACAAGCGACCCATGCTGTCCGACCTTCGCGAATCTGGCTCGCTGTAACAGGACGCCGACGTCGTGATGTTCCTGTACCGCGACGAGATCTACAACCGTGAGTCGCCCGACAAGGGTGCCGCCGAGGTCATCATCGCCAAGCACCGTTCCGGCCCAACCGGCGTGGTCCGTCTGGTGTTCAACGGTGCCTACACCCGCTTCGACAACGCCGCCAAGGGCCTGAACTGACTGACTTCGACCAGGTCGGGACTGCCGGTTCGATCCCGTCGTCTGCTTCACGAACCGTCGGTGTACCAGCCGGTGACATCGACGATCAGGTGACCTCCTGCGGTTGTGAATGCTGCCAAGCGGTTGGCGCCGATCGTCACGATTGCCGCGTTCGGCACCGATTGCTGCGCATGAGTGGTGTTGAGGTTCGACACGACCGGCTGGGCCGACGAGGCCGGCCACAACGTGACGAAACCAGCCGCCAGCGTTTCTGTCGTGGTCGCGTTGATGGCCACCGCGCCCACGCCGTGGGGTGGCAACGTGGACGTTGCCGCCGTCTGGATGTCCCAACGCGTTGCCAGCGGATAGGGCGTCGCACTGTGTTGTCGGGTGTCGAGAATTCGGGTGGGCTCGTTCAAGGGCACGAACAGGCCGGTGGTACCCGCCGGTGCGGACGCGTCGGTGAACCAGCCGGCAAGGTCGGCGATGAGGTGTGCTCCACCTGAGGTGAACAGCGAGACGCTGCCATCTGGAGCAAGCGGCACGATGACCAGGTTGGGTCGTGTCTCGCCGGCGAGGATGTTCAGGTTCGAGACCTCGGGGATGGCGCCATCGCCGGGCCACACCGTGACGAACCCCGGCAGCAGCGCCTCGGTCGCCGTGACGTTCAGGACCACGGCGGATACGCCGGTGGTGGGCACCGGGTCGATGCCGAGCACCTGCAACGTGATGCGGCCACCCTGCGGCACGAGCGCGGCAGGCGCTCCGATCCCGGCGCGGGTGTCGAGGATGCGTCTGGGTGTGATGCCGTGGAATCTGCCGTCCGACACGCCTGGCGACGCGACGTAGTAGCCGGCGACATCGGCGACGAGGTGTGTCGTGAGCTGGCTGAACAGCGACACCCTGCCGCCGTCACCGAGTCTGACTGTGACCAGGTTCGGCACCGTTTGGTCAGCGCGTTCGACGTTGAGGTTGGACACCGTCGGGCGACTTGCGCCCGTCGGGTACACGGTAACGAAGCCGGGTCCGGCTGATTCGGTGGCAGTGACGTTGAGCACCACCGCAACAGCTCCGCTGGGCGGCACACCGCCGTTGCCGGCGACCTGCAGCTCGATCTGGCTGGTGCCCGGCACCTTGCCGACCGGTGCTCCGAGGCCCTGGCGGGTGTCCAAGATCCGCTTCGGCGGCAACGGAACGAACTTGGTGGTGGGCAACACCGGTGGCTGAGCCGCGCTGCCCTGCGGCAAGCTCAAGAGCTGCAGCACCAGTGGCCTCGGATCTTGGAAGAACACCGTTGCAGTGCCACCCCACACCGCCAGGTCACCGCTCGCC
Organism: Acidimicrobiaceae bacterium; assembly: GCA_031380045.1. Classification (GTDB taxonomy): domain Bacteria; phylum Actinomycetota; class Acidimicrobiia; order Acidimicrobiales; family Ilumatobacteraceae; genus VFMC01. Next base: position 1,192 of record JANNFQ010000076.1, on the reverse strand, counting down.
AGCACTTCGGCGCCGTCGATCTCTCCGGGGAAGGTGCTGCTGCCGCCTGGTCCGAATGAGGGATCGACCGACTTGTCCGGATGAACCGCAGTGACCGTCGACTGGCCTGTCTGGAACGTGAAGATCCGGCCGACGCCGTCGCCGACCAACGATGGCAGGAAGAAGCTCGAATCAGGGGGCCACGGAGCCGGCTGCGTGCCGCCAGCGGTATCGACGAGGCGGGTCGTCGTGCCCGCCGAGACCCGGGTGATGGACAAGGTGCGACCATCGGCCTGCGCCAGCGCCTGGCACGCCATCGGTCCTCCGCCGGGGGGCGGCTGTGCGGCCAGGTCGAGCTTGCCGGTGCCGGCGAAGTGGGGATCGAGGTTTCCGCTGGCGTCGAACTTGAGCAGCGCACAGGTGAACTGTCCCTCACCGTGGTTCTCCACCACGGCGGAGGCCAGCAGGCCAGTGCGCGTCGACAGGATCGAGCCGCCCAGCACCAACGCTGGAACCCGCCCAGCGAAGCTGGCATCGATGGCGCCCGACGGCAGGATCGCCATCGTCGATTGCACTTCGTTGTTGCCCAGCCTGCCGAACATCGCGATTCGCCGATCGGGAAGTTCGGCGACGTCCATCACCTTCGAAGACCCTCCGACAGCCACAGCGGACGTGCCGTCGGCGCTGACGTGCATCAACCCGGTGCAGGGCCCACACTGCCCGAAGAACTCCCCGCCCACGATGATGGAACGATCGGGAAACGTGGCGACATCAGGCCCGACGATCTGACCGCGCGACGGGTTCGGCAGCTCGAGGAATCCGTTGGTCGCGAACGAGGGGTCCCGCGTTCCGTTTCGGAAGTAGCGAACGACGAACCAGTGCATCGACCCCACGGCGTCACCCGGCAAGGTGTAGGAACCGGCCACCACCAGGCGTCCGTCGTCGTCGTCGACGACATCGGTGACGTCCACGCTCGCACCGGGCACGAGAGCGTCCGTCAGAACGCCGTTGGCCCCGAAGCCGACCACCGGCTGGCCGTCCGTCGCGCGGACCCGGCCCGGCGCGCCGGCCGTCAACAACACCACCACTGCCGCGATGCTGGCGAGACGCTTCATCGACGGGTCCGTCGCTGGCTCATCGGCTGAAGTGAGCTTTCAGAAACCGAACTGGGACGGTCCGGCGTGAGTCGTGCCGCCAACTCGGCCAGAGCCGA
>JANNFQ010000073.1:0-11265 GCA_031380045.1 Acidimicrobiaceae bacterium | reverse complement strand
CAAGATGCCGGCCATCGATGCGGTGTGCAACAGGTATCCCTCGCCGCGCTCCAGCATGGCGGGCAGCACGCGACGCACCGCATACACATGCGCCATCACGTTCACCGCCCACTGGTCGTCCCACACCTGCGGGTCGGTCTTCAACACATCGCCACCCGTGGCGATGCCGGCATTGTTGAAGCACACTTCGATGGGGCCGAGCCGCTGTTCGATCTCGTCGAACGCCGTGTTGACCGACTCTTCGAGGCCGACGTCGCAGCCGACCCCGATGGCGGCGCCGCCGATGTTGGCGGCAACATCGGCAGCCCCGTCGGCGTTGCGGTCGACCAAGGCCACGCGGGCTCCTGCGGCAGCGAAGGCACGACTGCAGGCGGCACCGATGCCGCTGGCCCCACCGGTGACCACGGCCACTCTGTTGTTCAGATCCATGGACGACATCATCGGTCGTCGCGCTGTGCGGCGACGAGCCGGGAACCGTCGCGCACCCCGGCGGTACGGTTGCATCGTCATGGTCGTTCGCCCCACTCCCGAGCAGGTGCTGCTGCTGGCCCCCGATCGCAGCGCGGCGGTGGCCGCCACCGTCGCGGCCGATCCGGCGGCGTGGTCGGCGGCCGGGTGCGACGATCAGGCCGTGTGGGGCCAGTACATCGCCACCTCGGCCGAGCCCTACGAGGTGGCGGTCGATCTGGGCGGCCCGGCCTTCCGGTGCTCGTGCCCCAGCAGAAAGGTGCCGTGCAAGCACTGCCTGGCGTTGCTGCTGCTGCATGCACAGCAGCGCGTCGCGCCGGCGAAACGACTGCCGTTCGCTCAGCAGTTGATGCAGCGCCGCGATCGGCACCCCACGGCGCGCCCGGTCGACGAGGTCGTCGATCTGGCCGGCGCTGGCGACACCTCCGTGGCTGCCGAGCCACAGGTCGCCGGCACCCGCACGTCGTCGCCCGGCGGCGCTGACGATCCGCAGCGCCAGCAGCGGCGCACCGACCGGGCCGAACGCATGCGTGCCGGGCTGATCGAACTCGATCGGTGGCTGGCCGATCAGGTGCGTACCGGCCTGGCATCGCCACAGCTCGCCGATGCTGCCACCTGGGATCGCATGGCGGCACGGCTGGTCGACTCGCAGTGCGGCGGTCTGGCCAACCGCGTTAAGCGCGTCGCCTCGCGCGTCGGCCAGCACTCGCGGTGGCACGAGGACGTACTCGAAGAAATGGCCGTGCTGCACACATTGGCGCGTGGTGCGCTGCGCACTTCCATGTTGCCGGAACAACTGGGCGACGGCGTTCATGCGGCAACGGGCTTGACCACTGCGAAAGACGATGTGCTGGCCGGTGTGCCGTCCACCGCGCGTTGGCATGTGGTCGGGCAAAGTCGTGTGCGCGAAGACCGCATCACGGTGCAGCGCACGTGGCTGCTGGCCATCGACGAGCACAAGTCGCCCGATCTCAACTCCCACCAGCAAACCTGGGCCATGCTGCTTGCGTTCGGAACATTCGGCAACGAGGTCGTCGCCGAGCACTTCGTCGGTACGCAGTTGCATGCCGATGTGCATTGGTATCCGGGGGCCACGCCCCTACGCGCCCTGGTTGGGCGGGTGCACGACGCTCCGGTGGCGTTGTGGCATCCACCTGTGTCGCAGACCGTGCAGCAGGCCACGTCGGCAGCGGGATGGGCCATCGCCGCCGAGCCGTGGCTCGAGCGGTATCCGGTGTGCATCAGCGCTGTGCCCACTCCCGTGGGCAACGGTCGATGGACGCTGGCCGACCAAACTGGCGCGGTACCCATCGTGCCAGGGTTCTGGAAGTTGGCAGAGATGGTCGCGGTCAGCGGTGGCCGGCCCATCACGGTGATGGGCGAATCGTCGGCCGACGGCCTGTTGCCGCTCACCATGTGGTCGTCTGGGCAAGTGATGATGCTGTGATCACCCACCCGCCAGACCACATCACACCCGGGCTCGACCTGGCCTCCTCGGCTGCCGCCGAATGGACCGCGCTGGTCTCCACCGCGGTCGTCGGAACCGACCGTCGCCTGCCGCCGCCCGCCGACCCGGGATGGCAGGTGTGGTGCTCGTCCACCGATCCTGCGGTCGCATTGCTCGACCGCGCCGCTGCTGTGGTGGTCGCCCGCCGCGCCGGGGCACGTGCCGACGCAGCCACCGACGCGCCACTGCCTGCGGCTCCGGTCGATACCCGTCCGCCGTGCTCAGCAGCATGCGCCGCTCGACTCGACCGCATCGTGGGCGGTCAGCACGATGTACTGCTGCCCGAATGGCTGAACGTCTGCGGGTCCAGCGGCGCGCAGTTGCCCTGGGCAGCGCTGCCGGCGTTGTTGCTCAGGGGCCGGCGCCATCCCGAGCTCGATCAGGCGGTACGCCAACTGGCCGGGGCGCGAGCCGACTGGCTGGCCGAGGTGCTGCCCGAGCTGGGTGTCCGCGTCGGCCGGTCTGCACCAGGACGGTCCGCACCAGGACGATCCGCGGCTGCAGCGACGCCCACTGGATGGGGTCAGCCGCCCGTGCTGACCGACAGCGGTGCGATCGTCTCGGGCATCGTGCAGGTGTTTGTCGATGGCATGGCCACATGGGCCGCTGCTCCGCAGCTGCGGCTCACCGCAGCCGCCATCGATCCTGCGTGGTTGCCCACCCTGATCGTGCAGCTGTCGCGTCTGCCGTTTCACGCGGCCACCCAGCGCACTCTCGCCGACGTACTGTCGCTCGCCGAGTTCCGCCTGGCCATGTTGCGCGAGTTCCATCCGCCCACGTCCGAACCTCTGTCCATCGCATCTCAGGTTGATCATTCATGACTGCTCCCAGTTCCCCTTCGTCGCCGTCCAGCGATCAGATACTCCGGCCGCACGCCGAGCTGCAGTTCGCTGCCGAGCTGCTGGCGCTGGCCCGCTCCGACACGCGCCCGCGGCCGATCAACTGGAAGCTGTCGCCGTGGGCGGTCGTCACGTATCTGATGGGGGGCACACTCGACGATGGCACCGTCATCGTGCCGAAGTACATCGGCGCGCGCCGTCTCATCGAGACCGCCGTGGCCACGCTGGCCACCGATCGCGCCCTGTTGCTGCTGGGTCTGCCGGGTACCGCCAAGACGTGGGTCAGCGAGCATCTGGCCGCGGCCATCAGTGGCGACTCCACACTGCTGGTGCAGGGCACGGCGGGTACCGCCGAGGAAGCGGTGCGCTACGGCTGGAACTACGCGCGGCTGCTGGCCGAGGGACCCAGCAGCGGGGCGCTGGTGCCGTCACCGGTCATGCGCGCCATGGAACGCGGCGCCATCGTTCGCATCGAAGAGCTCACCCGTCTGCCCTCCGATGTGCAGGACGCGCTCATCACGGTGCTCAGCGAGAAGTCGTTGCCGGTTCCCGAACTGTCCACCGAGGTGTTGGCCCGCCACGGCTTCAATCTCATCGCCACGGCCAACGATCGCGACCGCGGCGTGAACGAACTGTCCAGCGCGCTGCGCCGCCGGTTCAACACAGTGGTGCTGCCATCGCCGGCAACTGCCGAAGAAGAGGTGCAGATCGTCACACAGCGCGTCGCCGCGTTGGGTGCAGCGCTGTCGCTGCCGCCCGGCATTGCGCCCGACGACGAGATCCGGCGGGTGGTCAACGTGTTCCGCGAGCTGCGAACCGGTCACAGCGAAGATGGTCGCATCAAGCTGAAGACCCCGTCGGGCACCATGAGCACGGCCGAGGCCATCAGCGTCATCGTGCAGGGCATGTCCATGGCCGTACACATCGGCGACGGCCGGGTTCGCTTCGACGACCTGCTGGCGGGCATCGAAGGCACTGTGGTCCGCGATCCGGTACACGACTCCATCGTGTGGCGCGAGTACCTCGACTCGCTGGGCACCCGCTGACATGACGCCTGTCCACACGGCTGCCCATCACGCGCCGGCTGAGATTGATGCGGCCACGGTTGCACCACATGCGCCGCGGGTCAGGTTGCTGGGCATCCGTCACCACGGCCCAGGGTCGGCGCGTGCAGTCAGCGCTGCGCTGCGTGCCGACCCGCCCGACATCGTGCTCATCGAAGGGCCGGCCGACGCGCATGGTGTGCTGGCCCTTGCCGCCGATCCCGACATGCATCCGCCTGTTGCCATGTTGGGCTACTCGCTCGATCACCCCGAACGCGCCGTGTTCCATCCGTTCGCGTCCTTCAGTCCCGAATGGGTTGCGCTCACCTGGGCCCTCGACGCCGATGTGCCCGTGCGGTTCATCGATCTGCCGGTGCATCACGTGCTGGCGCCTCAGGATGCCGACGAACAGCTGTCGTTGGTTGCCAGCGTCGCGCCTTCGGGGGCACATGCCCCCATCGATCCGCTGGGAGAACTGGCCGCCGCGGCCGGGTACGACGATGCCGAGCGGTGGTGGGAAGACGTGGTCGAGCACCGCACAGATATCGGCCTCACCATCCAGCACACGTCGGTTCCCGAGGTCGAGCCGGGCGGCGATGTCGACGGACCGTTCCCGGCCATCGCCCAGGCGATGACATCGCTGCGTCAGTTCCACGATCCCAGTGGAGAAGCCACCGACTTGTCCGAGCGTCGGCGCGAGGCACACATGCGCACCTGCATCCGACGCGCCATCGCCGATGGCTTCCTGCACGTGGTGGTGGTCTGCGGCGCGTGGCACGTGCCCGCGCTGGCCAATGCCACGTCGCCGTCGCAGGCCAAGCACGATGCGCCGTTGCTGCGCAAGCTGCCCAAGGTGAAGGCCGCTGTCACGTGGGTGCCATGGACGCACCGCAGGCTGGCATCGGCCACGGGCTACGGCGCAGGTGTCACCTCGCCCGGCTGGTACCACCACCTGTACACCCACGGTGGCCCCGATGTGATCGCCCGATGGTTCGGTCTGGTGGCCAGGGTGCTGCGCTCCGCCGATCACCCAGCGTCGGCCGCCGATGTCGTCGATGCCACCCGACTGGCCTCTACCCTGGCGGCGCTGCGTGGCCGGCCGTTGGCAGGCTTGACCGAGGTCGACGATTCGGCTCGGGCCGTGTTGGGCATGGGCGGCGATGCGCCCATGCGCATCATCAGCAACCAGATGGTCATCGGCACGCAGATCGGCTCGGTGCCCGCCACCACGCCCATGGTGCCGCTGGCGCGCAGCTTGGCGGCCGAGCAGAAACGATGCCGGCTGAAACCCGAAGCGTCGGCGCGAAACCTCGAGCTCGACCTCCGCCGCCCCCTCGACCTGCGCCGGTCCGAACTGTTGCATCGCACCACCCTGCTGGGCGTGCCGTGGGGCGCCGAGACCGAGGGCCGTCGCAGCGCAGGAACGTTTCGCGAAACGTGGCAAGTGCGTTGGGAGCCCGAGTTCGAAGTGCGAGTGATCGAGGCCTCGGCGTTGGGCACCACGCTGGAATCTGCGGCAGCAGCGGCGGTATCCCAGCGCGCCCAGCGCGCAGCTTCGTTGGGCGAGCTGACCGTGTTGCTCGAGCGAACGTTGCTGGCCGGCCTGCACTTGGTGGTGCCCGATGTCCTGGCGATGGTCGCCGAACGATCTGCTGTGTCGGCCGAGGTCGACCGCCTCATGGAGGCCCTGCCGGCGTTGGCCCGCACTATCCGTTACGGCGACGTTCGTAACACCGATGTCTCACTGCTGCACGATGTGGTGCAGGGCATCGTCGCTCGCGTCGCCGCCGGCTTGGCCGCCGCGTGCGTCGGTCTCGATGATGACTCGTCAGCGGCCATGGCCGGCCTGGTCCGCGAGGTGCAGGCAGCGCTGGCCCTGCTTGGTGACACCGCTCAACTGGAACGGATGCAGGGTGCGCTGGCCGAGGTCAGCGAACGCGACCGGGTGCACGGTCTGCTGCAGGGGTTGTCCACCCGATTGCTGGCCGACGCCGGCGCGATGACCGCCGACGACACCGAGCGCCGTGTGTCGCGCAGCCTGTCGCCCGGCACCACGCCGGCCGAGGCGGCAGCGTTCGTCGAGGGCTTCCTGGGCCAGTCGGGCGCGGTACTCGTCCACGACCCGTTGCTGTTGGGTGTGGTCGACCGGTGGATGGCCACGCTGCCGACCGACTCGTTCACCGCCATCCTGCCGCTGCTGCGTCGCACGTTCGGTGCATTCGATGCAGCCGAGCGACGCTCCATCGGCCAGCGAGTACGTACCGGCCAGGCGCCCGACTCGCATCGGGGTCAGATCGAACTCGACCCGGCGCGGGTCGCCGCCGGACTGCAGACCGTCGCCCAGTTGCTGGGGCTGAACTCGTGACCGATCAGTTCGTCGGTGCCGGCGACGTCACCCAGGCCGTCGCCCGCGTCCACGATGCCGAGCGGCTGCGGCGGTGGCGACTGGTGTTGGGGCCCGGCGATCAGCATCACGCCGACGGCACCGGCATGGAACTGCGCGGCGACGAGAGCAAGATGGACGCGGCGCTCTCTGCTCTCTACGACGCGCCACCCACAGGCACGCGCTCCGGTCGCCGCGGCGCTCGAAAGGGCGGCCTGGCTGCCTCGGCCCCGTCGGTCGCTCGCTGGCTGGGCGACATCCGCCGATACTTCCCGTCCGGCGTCGTGCAGGTCATGCAACGAGACGCCATCGAGCGTCTGGATCTGCAGCGTCTGCTGCTCGAGCCCGAGATGCTCGAGGCCATCGAACCCGACGTGCATCTGGTCAGCACCTTGCTGGAACTTCATCACTTGCTGCCCGAGACCACGCGAGCCACAGCTCGAATGGTGGTGGGCAAGGTGGTCGCCCAGATCCAGGCCCGGCTGGGTCAACCGACGCTGCAGGCAGTCAGCGGTGCGTTGGCGCGTACCACGCGCACGCGCCGGCCCCGGCCGGCCGACATCGACTGGGACCGCACGGTTCGCGCCAACCTGCGGCACTACCAGCCGTCACTCAAGACAATCGTGCCCGAGCACCTCATCGGCTATGCCCGCGTCGGTCCGGCAATTCGCAAGGAGCTCATCATCGCCATCGACCAGAGCGCGTCCATGGGCGACAGCATCGTGTACGCCAGTGTGTTCGGTGCTGCGTTGGCGTCGATTCGTGCGCTGCGAACTCGGCTGGTCGCCTTCGACACATCGGTGGTCGATCTGACCGACTTGGTTCACGATCCGGTCGACGTGCTGTTCGGCGTGCAACTGGGTGGCGGCACCGATCTCAGCGGTGCCATGTCGTACTGCCAGTCACTGGTCGAACGGCCCGACGACACGGTGATGGTGCTCATCAGCGATCTGTACGAGGGCACTCCCGGTGGCGACTACATCGCGCGCATCGCCGCCATGACTCGTGCCGGTGTGCGGTGCATCGCTCTGTTGGCGCTCAGTGACGAGGGTGCGCCTTCGTTCGACCACAGCGCCGCCCAAGCGCTGGCCGCCGTTGGCGTGCCCGCTTTCGCCTGCACGCCTCACGCATTCCCCGACCTGATCGCAGCGGCGATCGAGCGTCGCGACCTTCGCCGCTGGGCGGGCGAGCAGGGCCTGATCACCAGTTGGTGATGGCGGTGTCGTCGCCGCGCCTGTTCAACTGGTCGCCGTACCGCTTCAGGACGTCAGCGAGGCCGCGACTGGCGGCTGGGGGCACCCGAGCGGGCGCCGGCCGGGTTGGCGCCACGGTACGGGCGAGCTGCCGCAGGCCGGTCGTCGTGCGAGGGGCGGGGGCGATCGTCGCGCTGGTATGGGCGTGCCGTGGCCGGGCGGTCGTCGCGCTGGTGTGGGCGTGCCGTGGCAGAACGGTCGTCGCGTGCGGGTCGGCCGCTGTCGGTGCGGTCGAAGCGTGGGCGATCGTCGCGTGACGGGCGGGCGTTGTCGCGCTGGTACGAGGCGCGCTCGTCGCGGCGCGGGCGCTCGAAGGCGGGGCGGTCGCGGCGCTCGCCGGGCTCGGGGCGACGGCCCTGATCCCAGACGACCTCGACATCGACATCTTCCAGCAACTTCTGAGCAACGCGCTGACGGCTGGGCGGTACGAACGCCACCACGCGACCGTCCCGGCCGGCGCGGCCGGTGCGACCCGAGCGGTGCTTGTAGTCCTTGCCGGTATCGGGCAGGTCGTAATGCACGACGAGTTCGACGTTGTCCACGTGAATACCTCGAGCGGCGACATCGGTGGCGACCAGCGCCTGCACCTTGCCGCGCTTGAAGTCTTCGAGTGTGCGGTGGCGTGCCTGCTGGGTGCGAGCGCCGTGCAACGAACCAGCGGTCACGCCGGCATTCATCAGCGCCGCGGTGACGTCGTCCACGCCGAAGCGGGTCTTCACGAACACCACGGTGGGGCCGTGGGTCTTCAGCAGTTCGACAGTTTCGTCGATGCGGCTCATTGCTGGCGTGACGACGAAGCGGTGCTCGACGTTGCCGTTGTCGATCTCGTCGACCAGGTCGTGCATGGCCGGATCTTTGAGGTACTCGTGGATCAGTTCGTTGACGTCGCCGTCGAGCGTTGCCGACCACAGCATGGTCTGGCGGCTGGCGGGCGTCATGTCCAGGATCTTGCGCACATCGGGCATGAAGCCCAGGTCGGCCATGCGGTCGGCCTCGTCGATGACGCAGACCTCGATGCCGCTGAGATCGCAGTGACCCTGGTCGATGATGTCCAGCAGGCGACCGGGTGTGGCCACGATGACCGAGGCGCCCTTCTTCAGCGAATGGATCTGCGCCGACATCGGCGAGCCGCCGTAGATGGCCTGCACGAAGCGCCATGCGGCGCGGCCCAGCGGCACGAAGGCGCGCTGCACCTGTTCGGCCAGCTCGCGGGTGGGCACCAGCACCAGCCCGGTGGGGCGGTTGGGGGTGGCTTGGCTGACTCGGGCCATCAGCGGAATGCCGAAGCCCAGTGTCTTGCCCGAACCCGTGGGTGCACGGCCGCACAGGTCTCGCCCGGCGAGGGCATCGGGCAGCGTGATCGCTTGCACGGCGAAGGCTTCGGTCATCCCGCCGGCGGCGAGGGCTTCGGCCATGCGCGCGGGCACGCCCAGTTCGGCAAATGTGGTCATGTTGTGGTCTCGCTTGGGGGTTCGCTGCAGGTTCGGCAACGGCGTCGGCACGTTTGCAACCATCGCCCCGAACACAGGGACCCTCGACCAAGGAGCTACACACGTGATCTGTTCTTAGGAACAGCACCAGGAGGCTATCGGTGCTGACGATGGATCACACCGGGTCGATTCACACGATCTGCTTCAGTTCGGAACCCTGAACGGTTGGCCGGCGTCGAATCACCATGCTGCAACGGGGCAAGCACAGCGCCGTCGCAGCAACGCTGGTGGTGATCACCCTGTCGGCGTGCGGCACAGCTGCACCGGCTGGCGACGCTGTCGAGACAACGCCAACCCCTCCTGCCACGGTGCCACCGGACGGCCCGCAGCAGATTGAGGGAGACGGCTGGAGGTTGCTCGCAGACCAGACCGGCAAGGGTGATCCGTGGCAGGTGCACATCGCCCGCGACAGCGTGGAGTACGACACGTTGTGGACGTCGTTGGAGTTCGAGGGTGACCAGCCGGGGGTCGACTTCGAGCAGGAAGTGGTTGTGCACTTCGGCGCGTTCTACATCGGCAGTTGCCCCGAGATCCGTCTCGACAACATCGAGTTCAACGACGGCTCGATCGACGCCGATGTCGTGCAACTCGGTGGATTGCGCGCCTGCACCGCCGACGCCAATGCCCGTGCCTATCTGGTCGCGATACCCGTCGATCGGCTTCCGGCCGCACCCTTCACGGTGCAGCCGACCAGCACTCCCTGCGGCGGCTGTCTGCCGTTGACGGTCGACTCGATCGAGGGCACTCGGTCGAACCTCGCGCTGCTGCGTGACTTCGACCGATCACAGGTGTTGGCGGCAGCGGCCAGCTTCCGGTTGGGCAGCGACAACAGCTTCGCCAGCGCGCACCCGATCACCACGATCCGTGTGATCGACACGCTTGCGACGGCCGACCCCGGTGGCGACATGGACTTCGCGAACGGTGTCGCGCTGACCGAAGGCGAGCGGATGACCATTCAGCAAACGCTGGCGCCGATCGACGTGGAATGGATGACGTTCGAGGCAGCGGATGGCCTTGACGACGAGATCGGGCCCGGCGCACCGATCCTGGCTCTGGCGCAGCCCACAGTGCACGATGGCCAGATCACGATGACATCGTCGTTCTCGTGTGGCAGCCTGTGCGGCACGGGTGGCACTCACACGGTGGCTCGCGATACCGGTGGGTGGGTGGTGACGGGCCGGTACGGCCCGCAGTGGGAGGCGTGACTGGCGGCGACGACGGTCAGGCAGGCGACTTTTGGGTGCCCACCTTCAGATCGCGGAAGGGCGACTTCGAGTCGATGCCGGCATCCTTCGGCAGGCCCAGCACGCGCTCGCCGACGATGTTGCGCATGACCTCGTCGCTGCCGCCGGCGATGCGGCCACCGGGAGCGCCCAGCACCAACTGGTTCCACTGATACGTGCCCCACTCGCCAGAATCGGCGATCAGCTTCGGCCCCAACACCTTCGAGATGAACGCGCCCAGGCGGGTCGAGTTCATGGTGCCGGCCAGCTTGGCGATGCTCATCTCGGGCCCGGGCAGTTGGCCGGCCTTGATCTTGTCCATCGCCCGCTGGTTGTTGTAGCCGGCGACCTTGTTGTGGATGATGAGGTTGGCGAGCTCGTTACGCACGATGGGATCGCTGTCCAAGCCGAAGTGTCTGACCATCTCGATGACGCGGGCATACAGGTTGATGCCGCCACCGCCCCCACCACCGGCGCCGATGGCGGCTCGCTCGTTCATCAGCGTGGTCAGGGCGACGTTCCAGCCGTTGTTGACGTCACCCAGGCGATGGTCATCACGGACCTTCACCTCGTTGAAGAAGACCTCGTTGAAGCTGGAGCCTCCGGTCATCTGGCGCAGCGGACGAATCTCGACGCCGGGGGCACGCATGTCGACGATGAAGCCCGTCAGGCCCTTGTGCTTGGGCAGATCGGGGTCGGTGCGGGCAATGATCTCACCGACGTCGCTGTACTGCGCCCCGGTGGTCCACACCTTCTGGCCGGTGATGACCCACTCGTCGCCATCCTTTTCGGCCTTGGTCTGCAGGCTGGCCAGATCGCTGCCGGCCCCGGGCTCGCTGAACAACTGGCAACCGACCAGGTCGCCGCGGTACATCTTCTTCAAGTACAGCTCCTTGGCGGCATCGCTGCCGTGCGCCAGGAACGTGGGGGCCACCATGCCCAGACCGATGGTGAAGGCGCCCTGATTGGGCACCTGGTACTGCGATTCCAGGCTGTTCCACAGCCGGTCGTACGCATTCGGCAACTCGCGGCCGCCGTACTGCTGCGGTCCACCGATCC
>JANNFQ010000006.1:0-5151 GCA_031380045.1 Acidimicrobiaceae bacterium | reverse complement strand
TTCCCGAGCCGCTGATCGATCCGGTCGATGGTGTGTGCACCAACGGCGCCGCGACCGATTGTGCGCCGATGCCACCGATCGATGCCGAGCCGATCATCATCACGCTGACCGCAGCGCACCCGTCGCTCGAGCAGCTGTGGGCCAGTGACGCAACCGTGTGGTTGCTGCCGGCGTACTCGTTCGACGCGGTTGACGGCGGCCTGTACTCGGTGCTCGCCGTCGAGGATCAGTACATCGAGGTGACCGAGCCCGTCGAGGTGCCCGTTCCCGAGACGACTCCGCCGGTCCCGCCCGGTGTCGAGCCCGGTGTCGACCCGTCGTCACCGGCCGACTGTCCCGCCCGCCCCACCTCCATGACCGACCCACCGCTCACGGCAGAGGGCATCGCCGACAGCATCGTCGGGCTGTGTGAAGCCGATGCTGTCGCGATGTTCGCCGAACTGATTCCGTCGGCGTCCATGAGAGTGGTCCGCATCGACGGTGTCGATCAGGCCGTCACCGCCGACTTCAGCGACAGCCGCGTCAACGTGGCCGTCGACAAGGGCATCGTGACCGCAGTGATCTCGATCGGCTGAGGCACACCGCCTCAGTACCGATCGTGCCGGAACCTGGCGACGAGGGGTGAGCGTCCCACCGCCCGCTCATCCCTCGTCGCAGGACCAGCCATCGCCGGTTCAGCGCCGGGTTTGTGTCAGAACCTCGCACTCTCTGTTCCTGGCCAGCGGACTGCTGCTTTGACACAAACTGCGGTACCGCTCTCAGGATCGGGCCTGCTGGGCTCGGCCGGTAGCCTGACCGGCGCATGTTCGATTCGCTTTCCTCACGCCTCGAAGGCGTCATCAAGAAGATCCGTGGCAAGGGCCGGCTGACCGAGGCAGACGTCGACGAGGTGCTGCGCGAGATCCGCACTGCCTTGCTGGAAGCCGACGTGAACGTCGGCGTGGTTCGCAACGTCGTGGCCCGCATCCGCGAACAGGCAGTGGGGGTGTCGCTCAGCCAGGCGCTGGACCCCGGCCAGCAAGTGGTCAAGATCGTCAACGCCGAGCTCACCGCCATGCTTGGCGGCGAGACCCTCAAGATTTCGTATGCCAGCCGGCCACCCACCGTGATCCTCATGGCCGGACTTCAAGGTTCCGGCAAGACGACCAATAGCGCCAAGCTGGCACGTTGGTTCAAGAGCCAGGGTCGTCAACCACTGTTGGTGGGCGCCGACCTGCAGCGGCCGGCAGCCGTCGAGCAGCTGCGCACGCTGGGCCGCCAGATCGACGTACCCGTGTTCAGCGAGCCGGGCGATCCGGTCAGCACCGCCTCTCGCGGTCTGGCCGAGGCCCGCCGCCTGGGTCGCGACGTGCTGATCGTCGACACCGCCGGTCGTCTGTCCATCGACGCCGAACTGATGGAACAGGTGCGCCTCATCTCGCAGGCCGTGCAGCCCGACTACACGTTCCTGGTCATCGATGCGATGACGGGTCAAGACGCTGTCGGCGTGGCCCAATCGTTCCACCAAACCCTGGCCATCGACGGGGTCATCATGACCAAGCTCGACGGCGATGCTCGCGGTGGCGCAGCGCTCAGCGTGAAAGAAGTGATCGGCCGTCCGATTGCCTTCGCATCCACCGGCGAGAAGCTCAGCGAGTTCGAGCAGTTCCATCCCGACCGCATGGCCGGTCGCATCCTGGGCATGGGCGACATGCTGACCCTCATCGAACAGGCCGAGCAGGCGTTCGAGAAAGACGAGGCCGAGGCCGCAGCCGAGAAGCTGCTCGAGGGCGAGTTCACCCTCGACGACTTCCTCGACCAGATGCAGCAGCTGAAGAAGATGGGCCCGCTGGGTGGCCTGCTGGGCATGATGCCCGGCATGCCCAAAGAGCTGAAGGGCGCCAAGATCGGTGACGACGAACTGAAGCCCGTCGAGGCGATCATCCGCTCGATGACCCCGCTGGAGCGCCGCAAACCCGAGCTCATCAACGGCAGCCGGCGGACCCGCATCGCCAATGGCAGTGGCACCACCGTGGGCGACGTGAACCGACTGGTCAAGCAGTTCGGTGAGATGCAGAAGATGATGAAGAAGATGGGCGGGGCCATGGGCATGGGCCGCGGCGGCAAGAAGGGCAAGGGCGGCAAGAAGGGCAAGCGCCCGTCGTTCGGGGGGCTGCCGGGCGGCATGCCCGATCTGTCGGGCATGCCCAACATGCCCGGAATGCCGAATTTCCCCGGTCACGGCATGCCTGGGTTGCCGAGTGGGTTTCCCGGTTCGAAATAGGTAACCTCAGGCGGTTTCGAAATCTGAAGGAGTGCAGTTCCGCATGGCAGTCAAGCTTCGGCTCACACGAGTCGGCAAGAAGAAGCAGCCGCAGTATCGCGTGGTCGCGGCAGACAGCCGTGCAGCTCGCGACGGTCGGTTCATCCAGATCATCGGTACGTACAACCCCCGTACCGAGCCGTCGGCCATCAGCATCGACAGCGACAAGGCTGTGAAGTGGCTGATGCAGGGCGCGCAGCCCACCGATCGCGTTCGCAAGTTGCTCGAAGCCTCGGGTGCCTGGGAGGCGTTCACCGCCGCCAAGGCCGCCAGGTGAGCGACACACAAGACGAAGTGGTCAACGACCCACACGACGAAATGGTCAGCGATCAGGGCAACCAGATCTTGGCGCCCGTCGCCACCGCAGTGCTCCAGCACATCGTGCGCTCGATCGTCGATGACCCCGAGGCAGTTCGTGTCGAGGGTACTGAAGGGCGCAATCGAGTTCGCCTCGAAGTACGCGTGGGTGCCGGCGATCTCGGCCGAGTCATCGGTCGTCGTGGCCGCACCGCCCAAAGCATCCGCTCGGTGGTTCGCGCCGCAGCGGCTCGCGACGGCGTCGAAGTCGACGTTGATTTCGCCGACTGAGCTGTGACCGGAACATCTGACGGCTCATCTGCCGCCAGCTCGCCTTCGGTCGATTCGCCTCCAGTCGATTCGCCTCCGGCCGGTCTGCTCGAAGTTGGACGCATCGGCCGCGCTCATGGCATCCGCGGGGCAGTCGTCGTCACGCTGACCTCAGATCGACACGAGCGCGTGGCCCCGCAATCTCGGTTGTTCGACGGCCGGCAGTGGCTGGTCGTGCAGTCGTCGCGTCCGCAGCCTCAGCACCGTTGGGTGGTGCAGTTCCAGGGAGTGGCCGACCGCAACGCCGCCGAGACCATGGCCGGTCGGGTGGTGTGGGCCGAACCACTGACCGATGACGACGCCCTGTGGGTGCACGAGCTGATCGGCATGCCGGTCGTCGACGCCGCCGGAGTGGCTCGTGGCACGTGCATCGCCGTCATCGACAACCCGGCGCACGACATCCTGGAACTGGACACCGGCCATCTGATCCCGATCATCTTCGTGGTGTCGGCCGACGACCGGGTCATCAGCGTCGACACTCCCGACGGCCTGTTCGATCTGCTCGACTGAACCCCAGTCGCAGGCTGCGGGCAGACCCGATCAGGTGCGCAGCGGGTCGTCCACGTGGACGACGGCGTCAGTGTTCAGGGGGCCGTACAGGTGCGGGAACGGTTCGGGTGCGTCGCCCACCTGTTCGAACACGATGCGCGCTGTCAGGCGCGACTGGTCGATGTGCAACAGCACCAGGTTGGGCAGCCCTCGGTAGAACCGGTCGGCCACGCCCGACACCTGCTCGGCGGTGCTGAGGTGGATGAACCCCTCGTCGGCCAGCTCTCGGCCCAGCGTGGATGCGGTGTAGATGCCTTCGGCCTGCGAGGCCAGCCAGCGGTCGCGGTCGGCGATGTGGAAGATCACCCCTGCATGATGCCCCGTAGGCTCAACGATCGTGCGCGTCGATGTCTTCACCATCTTCCCCGGGTTGATCGACGAGTTCTGCGCCGAGAGCCTGCTGGGCAAGGCGCGCGGCGCGGGCCTGCTGGACCTGCGGTTGCACGATCTGCGCGAACACACCACCGATGTGCACCGAACTGTCGACGACTCGCCCTTCGGCGGTGGCGCCGGCATGGTCATGAAGCCCGAGCCGATCTTCGCCTCGGTCGAGGCAGCGCAACCACCGCGGCCGTTGTTCCTGCTCGGGCCGGGCGGCCGACGATTCGACCAAAAGATGGCGCACGAGTTGGCAGCGCTGGCCACATCGGCCGATGGCGGATTCAGCCTGTTGTGCGGTCGCTACGAAGGCATCGACCATCGGGTTCGTCAGCACCTGGTCGACGACGAGCTGAGCATCGGTGATGTCGTGCTCAGTGGCGGAGAAGTGGCGGCCTGCGTGGTGATCGAGGCGGTGACCCGGCTGCTGCCCGGCGCCATGGGCAACGCGGTCAGCCCAGTCAACGAGAGCTTCGGACAGTACGGATTGCTGGAGGAGCCGCAGTTCACCCGGCCAGCCGAGTTCCGGGGCTGGCAGGTGCCCGAGGTGCTGCGCGGCGGCGATCATGCTCGCATCCAGCGGTGGCGTCGGGCGCAGGCCCTGCGCCGCACGCTGCGCTACCGTCCAGACCTCATCCAGGCTGGTGGCGGGCTGACCGATCTCGACCACCGACTGTTGGAAGAGTTCCCTTCCGTCACCTATCCTTAGCTGTTCCATTTCTCCAGGCCTGCAGGATGTCCGCGCCATGAAGTCCACCGATCTCGTCGACAATCAGTACCTCCGCACCGATATGCCCGCATTCGGGCCCGGCGACGAGGTGAAGGTGCACGTGAAGGTCGTCGAGGGCAACAAAGAGCGCGTCCAGATCTTCCAGGGCAACATCATCCGTCGCCAGGGCAGTGGCGTGGCCGAGACCTACACGGTTCGCAAGGTCAGCTACGGCGTCGGTGTCGAGCGCACCTTTCCGGTGCACGCACCCACGGTCGTGAAGCTCGAGGTGGTCCGCAAGGGCGATGTGCGTCGCGCCAAGCTGTACTACCTGCGCGACCGCTCGGGCAAGGCAGCCAAGATCAAGGAAAAGCGCGAGGCCTGAGTCTCGTGACGTCCGCGTCGCACCAGCGGCGTCGTCCGCACCCCACCCTGAAGCGCGTCCTGTGAGCAACGACGATCTCGAGAACTTCGAGGCCGAGCGAGAGCTGCAACTCGCGCAGGAGTATCAGGACGTTGCGGCGATGTTCAAGTACGCAGTCGAGACCGAGCGTCGGTTCTATCTGGCCAACGACGTCAACGTCAC
>JANNFQ010000003.1:0-3612 GCA_031380045.1 Acidimicrobiaceae bacterium | reverse complement strand
CGAGCACCGAGTACGCGTACATCGACGTCTCGACGACCACCGTCCAATTCGGGGCCGCCGGAGTGGTGCAGTTGCCCGACGTCATCGGCCTCCGCTACCAGGACGCAGTGCAGGTCCTGGCCGGAGTTGGGCTGGGCGCTCAG
The DNA here is from genome assembly GCA_031380045.1 of Acidimicrobiaceae bacterium. Lineage (GTDB taxonomy): Bacteria > Actinomycetota > Acidimicrobiia > Acidimicrobiales > Ilumatobacteraceae > VFMC01. Next base: position 3,469 of record JANNFQ010000003.1, on the reverse strand, counting down.
ATCGATGGTGATGTGACCAACGTGAGCGCCGAGATGACCGTTGTCGAGATGAGTCCGGCTCCGGGTTTCGGTGTCGCTGCCGGATCGGTGATCGCTCTGCGGATGAGCTCTGTCGTTGCAGAGAGCACGAGCTTCGTCACTGCGGTGCCGCAAACGGCCGATTCAACCACCCTGGCGCCAGCAGACACGACCGAGCTGCCGGGGCCGCAGACCACGATTGCGGCACCCAACTCTGCGCCGCCCACCTCGTTGCCGCCGGACACGACGCTGCCTCCGCAGCCGACGGCGTCCACCACCGGGTAGTCGGTCAGCTTCGAGGCTGCTCGACAAGGGGCCGAAGCGTGCATGGACAAGGGTCGAGTGACTCGCGACTGAATCGGGTCAGGCTGGATGTCGCCCGACGTGGGCGACCAGCTGCTCGATGAGCGGCGCATCGGCGTCTACGGGTACGGCAGCCTGGTACGGATCGGGACGGCTGCGCATCTGCTCGGGCATCGTTGCCCGGATGGCTTCGAACATCTCGGCGCGCCCCGACGCAGGCAGGATCTCACGCATCACGTCAAGCGACATCGCCGTGACCTCGTCGTCCCACTGCGGTTCCTGACCGGTGGCCTGGGCGAGGTCCCAGGTGTGCGTGGTCAGTTCGGAGACGTAGGTACGCAGCGCCAGGGCGCCGGACTCGGCCGCCCACGGCAACACCGTGGGGCGGGTCAGTGCCGCCGGGTCGGCCCAGGCGGCTTGCGCTTCGTGAGCGAACTGTCGCCACAACCCCGCCCAATCACCGTTCGTCGGCGAGAACTCCTCTGGACGGGTGAACGGGTTTTCATTGTTGCGGCCGACCACGGCGATGCGATCGAGCACATGCAGCAGATGTCCCAGTAGTTGCCGCACATCGAAGGTGCCGCAGGGCGTGGGATTCGCCATCTGATCGGGGCGGACTGCAGCGACGGTGACGCCGGCGAGCGAAATGGACTTGGCAAGGGTGGGCCGAGGATCGGTGAGCATGACGGGGATGGTTGTGTTCATACAGCCATGGTAAGAACGAAACCGGCCAGGGTCTGTCCGGTTTGATGGAGCGACCTCCGCCCCCATCGCGGCTCGCGTCTGGTTCGTTACCGACGAACCCTCGTCTGCCAGACTTCGCCGATGTCCGTCTACTTCATCGTCAACTCAACGATCACTGATCGCGCCGCCCTCGACGAGTACTCCGCTGCTGCGGGGGCCACCCTCGGCGGAATCGACATGACGCTGCGAGTCGTCACGAACGAGGCCGAAACGATCGAGGGTCAGCCAGCCGGAACGCGCGTCGTCATCATCGAATTCCCGGACCGCGACGCGTTCCACGCCTGGTACGACTCGCCCGCCTATCAGGCCATCATCGGGATGCGCTTTGCCAGCACCAACGGGTTCGCCGTTCTGGCCGACAGCTTCGGCGCCTGACGGCCCCGTCAGGGATCGCAGTCGGTTGCGACCTCGAGCGCACTGCAGATCTGGCGCATGCGCGCTCCGCTCAGTGTTCCGATTCGCTCGACGAGGACAGCGATCGAGACCGACTCGACCGAGTCGAGATTGACAGCGCTTCGACGTCCGATCGGGTCATCACCGGGTTCGAGAACAACCTCGCTCGGCAAGCCGCGCACGGTCGTCGTGCAAGGAGCGACGAGCGCGCGCCTCAACCTGGGGATGGCGGCATCGCGCGAGAGCACCACCACCGGCCGTCGGCCGATGTCGGGTGGCTCACACCACCACAGCTCGCCTCGCTTTGGGAGATCCGTCACGTCGCTGCCGCTGCCTGGCGAAACGACGCGAGGTCACCCCACTGGTCACGCTCGTCGATCGGGTGGGCACCATACTCGTCGGCATAGGCCTGGTCGATCTCAGCCGCGCGGTAGCGAGCGAGGAGAGCCGTCAACGCTTCGTCGATGAGCTGGGCGTCGGTTCTGCCGGCTCGCATCTTTCGGGCCTCGTCCAAGAGATCGCGATTCACCGTCGTGCTGAGTCGGGTACGGGTCATGCCACGATCATGCCACGTTCATGCCATCACGCCAACCGCCCGCACCGATGATGTCGACGCCCAGTTCGCGGAGCTGACTGTTCAACTGCGTGAGATCTGTGTCGATCAGCGCAGTCAATGCCGTCAGTTGCTCGTCGGCCTGGCCGGCCAGCTTCCGGTACACCGCGTACGACTGCGTGGTGGGTCGTGTGTCCGCGCTGCTGACCACTGGCGGCAGCGCGCCGAGCTTCTCGAACAACTTCTCGCGATAGTTCAGCGAGTCGCCATCAGCGGTGAACTCGACCTGCACCAGTTCGCCCTCGATGCGCTCGAGTTGCTCGACCAATGCCTCACCCGCGGCGATGACAGCGACCGCGGATTCGTTGTCGGTCAATCGCTTGCTCCAGTCACCAAGCTGTCGCTTCAGTGATCGGATCGTGTTCACACCGGTAGCGATGTCGGACAGGGTGTCGCGGATCTGGATCAGGAGGTCGAACTGCTCGGCCAGATCGGCGTCGCTGGTCGTGACGCGAGGATCCTTCAACAGTTGGAACGGCTGCGTCATCGACCAGTCGCCGACCGTCAAGGTTGCGTGATAGGTACCGGGCTGGGCGAGTGGTCCGCCGGGCCGCTTGTGGAACTCGGTGTCCAACATCTTCACGCCGCTGGGGTAGGTCATCGGCCACTGAAAGCTGTTCATGCCGGCAGCGGCGGTGATGTACAGACCGCTGCGATCCTTCTTCTCGGCGGGGATGGTGCTGCCGAAGGTCTCGATCTCGTTGCCGTCACCGGTGCTGATCGTCAGGCTGGCCTCGCCCACGGCGGCTTCGTCGAGGAAGTAGGTGATGCGCACACCGCGCTCCAGATCGTCGCCGCCATCGATGACGCGTTTCGTGACGTGACCCGTCTCGTGTTCGTCGATGTAGAACGTGGCGTTCTGACCACTGGTCACGTAGTAGTTCTTGCCGCCCGGCGTGCCGCCCCACGCGGCGGAGATGTGCGGCGGCGTGCGGACGACGTCTCGTGGCCGCAGTAGGTGCCGGCGAGCCGAGAACAGCTCGTCGCTCATCTGATGCAAGGGCGTCAGGTCGTCGAGGATCCAGAACGAGCGCCCGTGCGTGGCGACCACGAGGTCGGTGTCCTTGACGACGAAGTCGTAGATGGGCGTCACGGGAAGATTGCACTGCAGCGACTGCCAGATATCGCCGTCGTCGAACGACACGTGGATGCCCAGCTCGGTGCCGACGTATAGCAGGCCCCTGCGGTTCGGATCCTCCCGAATGACGCGACAGAACTCGTGGCGCGGCAAGCCCGAGTCGATCCGTCGCCATGTGGTGCCGAGGTCGGTCGTCGCGAACGCGTACGGCTGGTAGTCGCCCATCTTGTGGCGAGCAGCGGTCATGTAGACGGTTCCCCGAGCATGCGGCGACTCGGCGATCATCGTCACCTGCGAGAACTTCGGCAGGTCGGGCGGCG
>JANNFQ010000709.1:0-13812 GCA_031380045.1 Acidimicrobiaceae bacterium | reverse complement strand
ACCGCATGAACGCCGGCGACCCGACCCAGCCTGTGCGCATTCCGGTCATCGTCGTCCAACGTCACCGGGTGCTGCGCGACGCTGTCCATCGATGGTTGGCGACCGAGTGCACGGTCGAGGTCATCGCTGCCGAGGCAACGGTTGCCGCCGCTGCGCCGGTGTTGTTGCGGGTACCGGATGCCGTCATCGTGGTCGACGAACCCGGCCCCGGCGATTCGGCCAACGGCATGATGACCGAGTTGCGAGCGGCGTCGGCAACCGCCCGCGCCGTGATGTTGGTCGGGTCGCCCGACGTCGCGATCGTCTCGGCAGCCATCAACGCAGGCGTGGCCGGTGTGCTGTGCAGCGATGCGCCCTCTGCGTCGTTGGTGCAGGCCGTGCGCACGGTGGCCTGTGGAGTGTGCGTGATCGACGAAGCTGCGCTGCGTCAGTTGGCCGGTTCGTGGCAGTACGCCACGCATCCGATGCTGTCCACCCGAGAGCGAGAAGTGCTGGGTTTGCTGGCCGCCGGTTCGAGCAACGTAGAGATCGCGTCGAAGCTGTACGTGTCGGCCGAGACAGTGAAGACGCATGTTGCCCACCTCTTGCGCAAGCTGGACGTACCCAACCGCGGCTCGGCGGTCGAGAAGGCCACGCGACTGGGGCTGCTGGTCTGACGCTCCCTGATCGCCGATGACAACGTATCGATCGTCGGTCAGCTGGTCAGCTGGTCGGCACACTGGCGCTGGTGGGGGCCCGACACGGCGGCCGTCGGTTCCACCAGGGCACTGCCTGCTCGAGTTGCGTCGCCAGTTGCATCAGCACGAGGTCGTCACCGAACCGGCCCATCATGTGCACACCCACGGGCAGGCTGTTGGTCGTGCCGTGGGCGGTTGTCCAGTGCATCGGAACAGACATCGCCGGTTGGCCGGTGGCGTTGGCCAAGGCCGTGAACGGCGAGTACGACAGCACACCCGTCGGGCCGGTGCGGTACTCGACGAAGTCGTGGTGGCCAAAGCTCTGGAGCGACGGCGCGAACCGGCCGATGGCTGCCGGCGGCTCGGCCAGCGTTGCCGTCAGCAGGACGTCGACCGATGTCATCGAGTGCGCCATCGCCCTGCCCGACGCATGCACGACGTCCACCGCCGCCAGGTAGTCGGCCCCCGACACCGACGCGGCATGGCGTACGGCGGCGCGGGTCACCACTTCGAGATCGTCATCGGTGGCGCTGCGACCAAGCGCGCCTTCCTGCTGACGCACCATCAACGCCGTGCCGCAGGCGATGATGTCGGTCCACGCCAACATCAGCACCCTGATGTCAACGGGGATCGGCGCGCCGGCCGAATCGGTGACAGCCTCGACCACCTCGTGGCCGAGTTCCTCCAGCAGCAGCGCGGTGCGTAGCACAGCCGACGCGCATTCGGGATCGATGGCATCGCCGGTGAACGAGCGGGTCGAGAAGACGATGCGCAGCCGTGCCGGCGGGCGCGTGATCGCGTTGATGAACGAATCGGGCAGGGGAGGTGCCACATACGGTGCCCCCAGATCGGACCCGTTCGTTGCGTCCAACAGGGCAGCCGTGTCGCGCACCGATCGGGTCAAGAAACCATCGATTGCCATGCCGGCCCAGCTCTCACCAACGTTGGGGCCGTCGGGCAGACGTGCACGTGTGGGCTTCATGCCGAACACGCCACACGATGCGGCCGGGATGCGCACCGATCCCCCTCCGTCGCTGCCGTGGGCCATTGGCACGATGCCGGCAGCCACTGCGGCGCCCGAACCGCCCGACGATCCGCCGGCAACGTGTCCGGGATCCCACGGATTGCGAGTGGGGCGGCCATAGACCGACGACTCGGTGGTGGGACCGATGCCGAACTCGGGACTGGTGGTGCGTCCGAACGTGACCAGCCCGGAACGGCGCAAGCGCACGAACATCTCGTCGTCGTTGCCCGACCGATAGTCGGCGAACAGGCGTGAGCCCTGGGTGCACGGGTGGCCCACGGCATCGCACCCCAGGTCCTTCAGCAGGAACGGCACTCCGGTGAAGGGGCCGTCGGGAAGCCCGCGGTCGATGGCCGCGCGGGCCACGTCGTACTGCAGCGAGGCGATCGCCCCGATCGTGGCATCGACAGCCTCGACCGCCGCCATGGCCGCATCCAGCAGCTCGAGGGGTGACACCTGGCGATCGCGCACCAGGGCGGCCAGCGCCAGACCGTCGACATCAGGAAGCCCGTTCATCGCCCCACTCTTTCAGCCCCACTGTTGGGCGTGACGCGCCGCGCGTGCTGATGAAGGTGAAGCTGGGTGCTCTGAAGAGACACGGCTGCCGTCAGACCAGTTCGATCTGTCGGCCGATCGAGGCGAGCTTGTCGGGGTTGACCATCCAGTACTGCCGGTCGATCTGGCCGTCGTTGATCTCGAGCTCGGTCACCGCGATCGTCGTGCCGTTCAGGCTGATGACGGCCCCTGGCGAACCGTTGACCCACACAGGATCGAAGGCCAGGCCATCGGGAAGCCGCTTGGCCAGGTTCACCATGAACCTGGCGATGCGCGCCGGGCCGACCACCGGCCGCCGAGCCGCATGGCGGTCTTTCCCGCCGTCACTGGTCAACACCGCCGACGAGGTCAGCATCGCAGTGACTGCTTCGATGTCGCCGTTGACCACCGCGCCGACGAATGCCGAGGCGACGGCCAGTTGTTCAGCCCGTGTGGTCCGCCGCCGAGCCGATTGATCGCGCCCGTCACTCAACTTCCGCCGGGCGCGCACCGCCAGTTGTCGACACGATTCGTCGGTGCGGTCCAGCAGCGTGGCCACCGAATGGAACGGCTCGCCGAACACATCGACCAACAACACGACCAATCGTTCTTCGGGCGACAAACGCTCCAGCATCACCAGGAACGTGGTGGTCAACGAGTCGGCCAGCATCGACGCCTGCTCGGGATCGTCCGAACCCACCGGCCGAACCAGCGGCTCGGGCAGCCACGGCCCCACGTAGTCCACCCGCTCGCGACGTCGCGACTGCAGCCGGTCCAGGCCCAGTCTGCTGACCACCGTGGTCAGCCACGCTGCTGGGCGCTCGATGGTCTGGTGATCGACGGTGGACCAGCGAATCCATGCCTCTTGCACCACGTCATCTGCGTCGGCGACCGAACCCAGCAGCCGGTAGGCCAGCCCCAGCAATCGCGGTCGTTCGGCCTGGAACGTCGCCGTCGCCGGATCGCCCGATGCTGGGTCGCCCGATGCCGGGTCGCCCCCGGTCTGGGTCGCGGTCATGCTGCATGCTCGCGTATGCGAGCAACGGCTGCGATCGCCGCGGCCTCGCCGCTGGCGGCGGCCGCATCGGCCAGCAGGCCGACGGGCCCGACCCAGTCACCGGCGATGTGGACGCCGGCGATGCCGAGCGCATCGGTCGTGGGGCGGCCGCGCAACCCGCCGCCGGCGGCAGTGGGCGAACCGTGTGCGACGACCAGTCGGTGCGAGTACTTCTCGTGCAGCACATCGTCGTTGTCAATGCCCGACAACCGCGCCAACGCACGCATCTCCAGTCGGTCTGCGTCTCTGAGGCTTGCCTCGGGGTGAGTGGGCCAACCGGGGCCGGCACCGGCTTCGTCCACCCCGGCCGCCGCTGCCGTATCGCTGACGTCGTTGGCCAAGTAGTGCATGACCGACACCAATCCGTGACCGTCGGGCGCCAGTCGAGCGACCGGCGCGTGCGGCGACAGGTACAGCGGCCGATCCAGGCCGAACACGATGCCCTCGTACGGCCGGCGCAGTGCCAGATCCATCGTGGCGCTGACGATCGGCGGGCTGAGGTTCTCTCGTCCGGCGGGCCGTGCACCCGTCAAGCGCTCGACAACGGTAGGCCCGCCCGAGGCCAGCACCACCGACGAAGCGTGCAGCACACGATCGCCGACCTCGACATCGACAGATGGCCCGTCGGCCAGTACCGCACGGGCCTGCACGCCGGTCACGATCTCGCCGCCCCGGCTGCGGATGACGGCGATCATCGCAGCGACCATCGCCTCCCATCCGTTGTCCAGGTAGTCCACGCCGGTGCCGATGGCCATTTGCAGTTGTTGTAGCGCCGCACCCGCATCGAACGTCGATGGTGCGTTCGTATAGGTCGCCACACGGATCAGCATGTCGATGAACTGGCGAACACGCAGCGGCTGATCACCCAGCCAGTCGTCCACAGTGGTGCCCACCAACGATGCCGGCTTGCCACGTTGCACCGAGGCCAGCAATGCCATCAGTCTCAGCCGATCGCGCTTGCCCAGCAACGACGTGCGCAACAGATCGGTCGGCTTCATGGTGACGGGTGTCAACACACCGTCGCGCAGCAGCCGCACGTGTGTGGCGTCGGGCTTGCGGCCGGGCATGGTGATGGCGTGGCGGGCCAGCAGATCGTGAAGGTGCCCGCTGCGGTACAGAGCGTGCGGGCCGATGTTGTGAGCAAAGCCGTCCAGGTGCATGGTGCGCGCCCTGCCGCCCGCGGTGTGGGCATCGAGCACGAGGGTGCGGTACCCGGCACGCGTGGCCGTCAGCGCGGCGCTGAGACCGGCGATGCCCGCGCCGATGACGATGACGTCCGGCTCGCCGGAGCGGATGGTGTCGAGTGAATCGTTCATGTTGGAACCTCCACATGTACGACGACCACTGTCGACGGTCCGTGACAAGAATCTTCCTGGAGCCGACCCGCTGGTGTTCAGAGCTCGCGTTCGGCCAGTTCACGGAAATCGTCGGGGACCGACGCATGTTTGCCCAAAGCGACCGACGCGTAGCCCACAGCGCTGCGTCCGAACTTCAGTCGAACCGCGTCGATCGAGTGGTCGACTGCCCATCGCGCGGCCCCGACGCGCGATCCGGGCCGCTCGACCTGATCGAGATGGTCGACGTGGGTTGGCAGCGGCAGCTCCATCTGCAGCACTGGCTGATCGACCAGATTCGACATCGAGATCGCCAGCAACGAGATCTGGTGCTCGTCGGCATGGTCGGCCAGCGCCGTGTACACCAGCCGTTCGGCCATCTCGGTCATCGTCAGCGTGGCCGAGATGGGCTGTGGCCCAGTGTGCGAACGGGTGACAGTCCGCATGCCGGCGAACCGGACCCTGACAGTGATGGTGCGACCGGCACGCTGCTTGGCGCGCAGCCGGCCGGCCACCCGATCGGCCAGGTGGCCCAACACCTGGCGGATGAGATCAGGCGCGATGTCTTGCCGACCGAACGCCGACTGCGCCCCCACCGACGAGGCGCGGCCGGTGGGCTGCACCCGCCGGCGGTCGTCGTTGGCAGCCAGCGCGCTGACCTTGCCGCCCAGCACCTTGCCCAGCAGCGAGCGCAGCGCATCGTCGGGCGACGCAGCCAACTGACCGATGGTGTGGATGCCGCGCTCGTTGAGCCGTTGTTGCGTGACGGGGCCGATGCCCCAGACCAGACCGACCGGCAGCGGGTCAAGGAAGGCGCGCTCGAGCGCCGGATCGACCACGACCAGACCGTTCGGCTTGGCCACCTGTGAGGCGATCTTGGCGAGGTGCTTGGTGCGTGCTGCACCCACCGAGATGGGCAATCCCAGTTCGTCGCGCACCCGATCGCGGATGCGTTGCCCGATGACCTCTGGTGGTCCGAACAGGTGCACAGAGCCGGTGACGTCCATGAACGCCTCGTCGATCGAGACGCGCTGCACAAGGGGTGTGAAGTCGCCCAGCACGGCCATGACCTGGTCGCCCAGCCGCTGGTACTGCGAGAAGTGGCCGCCGACGAACGTCAGGTGCGGACACAGCCGCTTGGCCCGCCACCCCGACATGCCGCCCGCCACTCCGAACTGCCTGGCCTCGTACGACGCAGCCAGCACCACGCCACCGCCGACGGCGATGGGTCGCCCGCGCAGCGATGGATCGAGCATCTGCTCGACCGACGCGTAGAACGCATCGAGATCGGCATGCAGGATCGTGGCTCCAGCGGGCACTCGCCGACTGTAGCCGAACAGGTGTTCGATGTCGAGGGCGTACACGGTTTCGGTCCGTCAGGACGTTGCTGACACCGCATTGGCGGACGGGAACGTGACCAGGACCGAGCCGGGGCGGGCTCGGCTCAGCCCCTCAGGCGGCAGCCTTTTCCAGCACGTGGATGCCGCATGCCGAGCCGAGGCCGATCACATGGGCCAAGCCGACCTTGGCGCCCTCGATCTGGCGTGGGCCGGCCTCGCCGCGCAAGTGGTGGCAGACCTCCCAGATGTTGGCGATGCCGGTGGCCGAGATGGGGTGACCCTTGCTCTGCAAGCCGCCGCTGACGTTGACCGGCTTGCTGCCGTCGCGCCACGGTGCACCCGAGTTGAAGAAGTCCACTGCGCCGCCCTCTTCGCACAGCATCAGGTTGTCGTAGTGCACCAGTTCGGCGGTGGCGAAGCAATCGTGCAGTTCCACCAGATCCAGATCGTCGGGGCCGATGCCGGCCTGCTCGTACGCCTGCTTGGCTGCATTGCGGGTGAGGGTGTTCACGTTGGGCAAGATCTGGCAGGCCTCTTCCCACGGGTCGGTGGTCAAGATGCTGGCCGACACCTTGATGGCGCGGCGCTGCTGTTCGAGCGACAGGGTGCGCAACTTGGTCTCGCTGACCACCACTGCGGCAGCGGCGCCATCGCAGTTGGCCGAACACATCGGGCGGGTGTTGGGGTAGGCGATCATCATGTCGCCCATGATCTCGTCCAGGGTGAACCGCTTCGAGTACGCCGCCAGCGGGTTCAGCGTGCTGTGGGCGTGGTTCTTCTCGCTGATCTTGGCGAACAGCTCGAAGTCGGCGCCACCGTACTTGTGGCCGTACTCCATGCCGATCTGGGCGAACGTGCCCGGCATTGCGTCGGTGCCGATGCGACCATCGGTGGGCGCCACCGCGCCGTAGCGGCCCTTGGGCTCCCACACGTTGCCGTCGGTCTTGGCCCGACCGCCGCCACCCAGCAAGCCGGCGCCCGCCAACTTCTCGACACCGACGGCGATGCCCATGTCGCTCTCGCCGGCCTTGACCGACATGATCACGGTGCGCAACGCAGTTGCCCCCGTGGCGCATGCGTTGGCCACGTTGTACACGGGGATGCCGGTCTGGCCCACCTGCTTCTGGATCTGCTGGCCGATACCCCCCGAGCCCATCAGGTTGCCGGCGGCCATGATGCCCATCTCGGCCATCGTGACGCCACCATCGGCCAGCGCGCCCATGACGGCTTCCGACGCGAGGTCGACGATGTCCTTGTCGGCGTGCTTGCCGAACTTGGTCATCGTGATCCCCAGGATCCACACGTTGTCAGCCATGGCCAGCTCCTGTCAGTTCAGTTCAATTCAATGGTTCGGTCGTCGTGGTTCAGTTGTCGTGGTTCAGTTGTCGTGGGTAGGAGGGTCGGCTCAGGCCGGCGCGAAGCCGAAGGCGATCGCCTCGGTGCCGTTGTCATCGACACCCATGGAATACGTGGTCAGTTTCACGGGCATACCCAGCTTCACGTGCTCGGGATCGGCCGCGACGTCCACGAGGTTGCCGCGCACACTGGTGCCGTCGCAATCGATGGTGGCCGACACGAATGGAACGGGCACACCGGGTGCGGCGAACGTCACGATCGTGAACGCCCTGACGATGCCATTGGTGGCGATCGCGACCTTATCGAACGCAGTCCCGAAGCACGCCGCGCACGCATTGCGTCGATCGAAGAATCGAGCGCCGCACGACGTGCACTGATTGGCAGTGAGGTGCGGGTCATCACCGAGCACCAGATAGTCGACGAGGGGCACCTGCTGACCAGCTGTCTGGGTGTCTGTCACGGGTCGAACTGTACCGAAGGGTCTCTGCCGGCCTGCTATCCGACACCCGTCCGATGAGCGGCCGAAGGAGGGGTTGCGCGCGGCCATTCGGTATGGCAGAATATGATATGAGTTCTCATTCTTTCTCATTCCGCTGGGAACCACCCCAGTGAGAACCATCTCGCTGAGAATGGCCGCGATCGCTGCTGGCATTGCTCTGTTGGTCGCCGGATGCGGCCTGTCGGACAGCTCTGGGCAGCGCCCGACGCCGGTCGAACAGGTGGACGGCGCACCACTGGTGGTCGTGACGTACTCGGTGCTGGGCGACGTGGTGCGACAGTTGGCCGGCGACGCAGCCACCGTCGAGGTGATCATTCCGAACGGCCAGGATCCGCACGATTACGAGGCATCGGCGCACGATGTCGAGCAGATGGCCGGCGCTGCCATCGTCGTCGCCAACGGTCTAGGGCTGGAAGAGGGTCTGGTGAAGTCGATCCAGCAGATCGAGAGCCAGGGCGTTCCGGTCTTCCGTGCGGCCGATCATGTAACCGTGCTCCAGTTGGGCCCCGACGAGCACGGGGAGGGTGACGAGGGGCACGACGATGGCGATCCGCATCTGTGGACCGATCCGTTGACCATGGCCCAATTGGTTCCTGATCTGGGTCGACAACTGTCGACAGCGTTGGGCGTCGATCTGACAGCGGCGGTGACCGCGTTCGAGACGTCGATGTCCGAGCTGGACGCTCAGGTGCGCGACATCCTGTCGGTGGTACCCGCCGGTCGATGCACGTTGGTCACGGGGCACGACTCGCTGGGCTACTTCGCCGACCGCTACGGCTGCCGCGTGATCGGTGCCGTCATTCCCAGCCTGTCGTCCACCGCGACTGCGTCGGCCAAGGACCTGGCCGAGCTGTTGGATGTTGCGACCGAAGCGGGCGTGGGCGCGATCTTCACCGAGCTCGGCACACCGGCGCAGGTGGCCGAGCAGGTTGCCGACGAAGTGGGTGTTCCACTGATCGAACTGCCGACCCACGCGCTGCCCGACTCGGGGGGATACGAGGCCTTCATCACGCAACTGGCCACCCGCATCGCCGACGGGCTGGCGCCGGGGTGAGTGACTTCCTCATCAGCCCGTTCGCCGACAATGCCTTCCTGCATCGCGCGCTGTTGGCTGGCGTGCTGGTGGCATTGGCGTGCGCCGTGGTCGGCACCTTCGTGGTGCTGCGCGGCCTGGCGTTCGTGGCCGACGCTTTGGCGCACGGTGTCCTGCCGGGCATCGCCTCGGCCGTGCTGCTGGGGCTGCCGACCATCCTGGGCGCGGCGGTGGGCACCGCCGTGATGATGGGCGGCGTCTCGGTGATCACTCGGCGATCGCGGTTGTCCAGCGACACCGCCATCGGTCTGCTGTTCGCCGGCATGTTGGCGCTGGGCGTCATGATCACGTCCAAGTCGCGCAGCTTCACCGGCGACCTGACGCGCATCCTGTTCGGCGACGTGCTAGGCGTCGATCGCTTGGATCTGCTGTGGCAGTTGATCGCCGTGGTGCTGGTGGGCGCGATCGCCTGGTTGTGCCGCCGGCCGTTCCTGCTGCTGTGCGTCGAGCCCGAACTGGCGACCACTTCGGGGTTCCAGGTTCGTCGCTACGAATCGCTGCTGCTGCTCATCGTGGCCATCGCGATCATCAGTTCGTTCCAGTCGGTCGGCACGCTGCTGGTGTTCGGCATGCTGCTGGCCCCTGCCTCCACGGCTGCGTTGGTCACCCGGCGAATGGGCGCGATGATGGCAATGGCCGCGCTGATCGGTTCGGCCTCGACGTACGCCGGGTTGTTGCTCAGCTATCACGCCGACCTGGCCGCCGGGGCCAGCATCGTCGCGGTGGCAGTGGCCATCTTCCTGTTGGTGTTCGCCGGGGTCGAGGTGTGGGCGGCGATGCGTGGTTCGGTACGTGTCACCGATGCCGGTCATCACCGTCACCACGATCATGGCCACGGTCAGGTGCACGCATGAGCGGTGCCGTTGTCGCATCCAATCTCGCCGTGGGGTACGGCGGATACACGGTCGTCGACGGCATCTCGTTCGACCTGCGCGCCGGAGGGCTGATGTGTTTGATCGGTACGAACGGCTCGGGCAAGTCGACGTTGTTGAAGACGCTCGCCGGCCTGAACGCGCCCGTCCACGGTGACGTCCATCTGCTGGGCGCTGCGCCCGGCACCCAGCCGGCCCGGGTGGGATACCTGGCGCAACGGCCGGCGTCGTCGTTCACGTTGCCCATCCGCGCGTCCGACGTGGTGGCAATGGGCCGCTTCGCCCATCTCGGGCTGATCAAGCGCGCCCGCCCGGCCGACCGACAGTTGTGCCGAGAATCCATCGAGCGCATGGGCGTGACCCCGTTCGCCGACCGACCGTTGCTGGAGTTGTCGGGCGGGCAGCAGCAACGCACGCATCTGGCTCAGGCCCTGGCCCGGCGGGCCGACGTGCTGCTGTTGGACGAGCCGACAGCCGGCCTCGATCCGGAAGGTCGAGAAGTGTTCGCTGCCGCCGTCGCTGCCGAACGCGTTCGCGGCTGCGCTGTGGTCATGGCCACGCACGACCTGGCCGATGCCGAGGGCGCCGATCTGGTGCTGCTGTTGGCCTCGCGTCTGGTGGCTGCCGGCACCCCGGCAGAGGTGCTGACCGATGACAACCTGCGAGCCAGTTTCGGCTTCACCGGTCAGCACTGACCTGCGCGCGGCGCAATCCCGGTACTGGGCGCAAGACTGGCGAGAACGGCGTTGGCGAGAACGGCGCGATGTAGCGTCGGCCGGGTGATCCGCATCGGCGTCGTGCCGGCCACTGGCTTCATGAACGCGGACCTCGACGGTCGTCGACGTTTCATGCACGCCATCGCCGATGCCGGGCTGGACGGCGTGTTGCAGGCCGATCATGTGTCGTTCCGAGATGGTTCTGGTACCGACGCGATCGTGATGATGGCGGGTCTGTCGGGGGCTCATCCCACCCTCGGGCTGCACATCGGCGTGTACCTGTTGCCGTTGCGTCATCCGGTGACGGTGGCGCGATCGCTGGTGACCCTTGCGCAGCTTGCCCCGGGCCGCGTGGTGTTCGGCGTGGGCATCGGTGGTGAGGACCGGCACGAGGTCGAGGTGTGCGGCGTGGATCCACGCACGCGTGGACGCCGGTGTGATGTGTCGCTGCAGATTCTGCGGGCGCTGCTGGCGGGCGACGAGGTCACGCACCACGACGAGTTCTTCGACATCGATGCCTGCCGCATCGTGCCCACCGTGGCGCCGGCGATTCCGGTGTTGGTCGGCGGTCGTTCCGACGCGGCTGTCCGGCGCGCCGGCCGATACGGCGACGGATGGTTGGGGGCGTGGTGCTCGCCGCGACGCTTTGCTGCAGCCATCGCTGCGTGCGACGAGCACGCGTCGGCGGCGGGTCGGCCGGCCATCACGTGGCGGCACAAACTGCAGCCATGGGTCGGTCTGGGTCAGGGGCGTGACGATGCGCGACGTCATGTAGCGCGTTCGATGGAACGCTTCTACGGGCTGCCGTTCGAGGCCTTCGAGAAGTACACCCCGTACGGATCCCCCGCGCAGGTGGCCGAGGTATTGGCGCCCTACGTCGAGGTCGGCGTGCGCGAGTTCGACCTCAGCCTGTGCGCCGCCGATCCGATGGAGGGCATCGCCATGGCAGGCGAAGTGAAGCGCCTGCTGGAAGCCTGACGGCCGGTTTGACCCAGTCCGTTTCGGGCCCTCCGGCCACCACGAACGTTCGTGGTGTCTGAACGTTCGTGGTCAGCGTGTGGGCCGAGTCGAGTTCAGTTCCGCGTAGGCCACTGCGATCTGCGCGGCGAGCATCGCGTTGTTGCGTACCAGGGCCACGTTCGCCGTCAGGCTGCGGCCCTCTGTGTTCTCGACGATTCGACCCAACAGGAACGGGGTCACGTCCTGCCCGCCGATACCGCGGGCACCCAGTTCGGCCAGCGCTTCGTCGATCACATCCTGAATCTGATCGGCAGGAATCTCGTCGTCGACCGGGATGGGGTTGGCGATGCTGACGCCGGTCGTCAGGCCCAGCGTGCGCCACGCTGCGTCCATGAAGGCTGCGATCTCGGCCGCGCCGTTCAATCGGCGTGGCGCCGCCAACCCGCTGCGGCGGGAGTAGAACGACGGGAACTCGTCGCTGCCGTTGACGACCACGGGCACACCGAGGGTTTCGAGGCGCTCCAGCGTCAGGCCGATGTCGAGGATGGATTTGATGCCGGCCGATACCACGGCGACCGGCGTGATGGCCATCTCGGTCAGGTCGGCCGAGATGTCGAAGCTGGTGGCCGCGCCGCGATGGACACCACCGATGCCTCCTGTCGCGAACACGCGAATGCCGGCCAGCGACGCCAGTCGCATGGTGGCCGCCACGGTCGTGGCACCGTGCCGGCCGGTGGCCAGCAGCCATGGCAGGTCGCGCGTGGTGGCCTTGTGGACGTCCGGATGGCTGGCCAGCACTTCCAACTGCGCAGGGTCCAGGCCGATGTGCACCACGCCGTCCAGCACCGCAATGGTTGCAGGTACTGCGCCGTGCGTACGGACGATCTGCTCGACCTCGGTGGCCATCGCGACGTTGGTCGGGTACGGCATGCCGTGGCTGATGATGGTCGACTCCAACGCCACGATCGCCTGGCCGGCAGCCAACGCGTCGGCCACCTCGGGCCGCACTCGCAAGTCGCTCATCCGCGCATGTCTGCCAGTGCTTTGGCGATGGCCTCGTGCGCCTGATCACGCAGACGGGCGACGTCGTCGATGGTCATGCCGTCGGTCTGGATCGGATCGAGCACACGCACCTCGGCATTGCTGACCCCGAACCGCCAATCGCCCTTCACCAGCGCGGTGTACGCGCCGTTGACGGCCAGCGGCAGGACCGGCACGCCCGCCTCGATCGCCAGACGGAACGCACCATCCTTGAACGGTTGCAGCTCGCCATCACGCGACCGGGTGCCCTCGGGGAAGATCATCACGCTGACGCGTTGGTCCAGCCGCTGGGCGCACGCTTTCATCGCCTGTACCGCACTCTTCTTTTCGCCGCGAACCAACGGGATGTCGCCGGCCATGCGCATCATCCAACCGACCAAGGGGATCTTGAAGAACGTCTCTTTCGACAGCCACTTCATCTCCCACGGCAGGTGCGAGATGACCAGGATGTCGACGAAGCTCTGATGGTTGGCGACGACGACGTAGGGTCGCCGAGGGTCGTCGATGCGCACGCCGGTGGTCGTGAACCTCCACAGCGGATTCAGTGTTTGGTGCACCACCGTGAGCTTGCGGAACAAGTAGCCGGCCGCATAGCGACCCTTGTCGAACGGCGCGGTGACCAGCCTGACGACGGCGACCATGGGCGTCCAGGCGATCACGACCACACCCAACACGAACCATGCCCACAGTGACAAGACGGTTCGAGCCAGGGCTATCTCGGACCACCGTTTGCGGGGCGATTCGGCGGAAGCGGGCGCGGAAGAGATGGGGTCGGCGGCGGCCATCGACCCATCGTGCCACGACAGGGCCGGGTTCGGCACGTGTTCTAGCCTGACCTGATGTCCGTTGATCCTGTCGCCGAGCTGTTCACCGCTGCGCTGCAGGTTCAGTCGCGGGCCTATGCGCCGTACTCGAAGTTCCGCGTGGGTGCGGCGATCCGCTCGTCCAGCGGGGCGGTGTACGTGGGAGCCAACGTCGAGAACTCGGCATATCCGCAAGGATGGTGCGCCGAGGCCAGCGCGATTGCAGCCATGGTGTCGGCCGGCGAACGGTCTATCGCCGAGGTGATGGTGGTGTGCGATGGCGCCCAACTGAGCACGTGTTGCGGTGGATGTCGCCAGAAGCTGCGCGAGTTCGCGCCGCTGAGCACCCGTATCCACATGGCCGGGGCCGAGGGAGTGCGCAGGGTGTTCACCTTGGATGAACTGCTGCCGTTCTCGTTCGGACCAGAAAACTTGGACCAAGAGTGAACCTTTCGGCGTTTGGTGACGAACAACGTGGGGCACGCTGTGCCGCAACGCCGGTCGTG
>JANNFQ010000706.1:0-2259 GCA_031380045.1 Acidimicrobiaceae bacterium | reverse complement strand
CGTTCGTCGGCAGAGGTCGCTCACCTCTCGGTGAAGCTGTGCGACGTCGCCCCCGACGGCCGATCCACGCTGATCACGCGCGGCATGTTGAACTTGACCCATCGTGGCTGTTGGCCCGCCGACGCGTCGGGCGAGGTCGGCCGCATGCCGCAGCCGTTGATACCCGACGAGTGGATGGACGTGACCATTCAGCTCGAGGCCACCACGTGGACGCTCGTGCCAGGGCATCGCCTGCGCCTGGCGATCGCCGGTACCGACTGGCCGAATTGCTGGCCGCCGAAGTCGCCGTTCGTGCTCAGCGTCGACCGCGGCTCGGTGCGACTGGATCTGCCCGTCGCCGACGATCTGCCGCTGTCGACACACGAGTTCGGTGCGTCGGCGGGGCCCAGCGACGATGACGCGGACGGTGTCGAGTGGCGGTACGAGCACGACGTGTTGCAGCGTGAGAGCCGAGTGTTCAGCCGCTACGGCAGGCACTACGACGGGTTCCACGGCACCACCATCGACGATGTCTACGAAGGTTCGCTGGGCATCAGCACCGTCGACCTGTCGAGTGGCTGGGCGCGTGGTCGGTCGAGGTTCGACCTGACCTTCCCCGTGGATTCTGGTCCGCTGGATTCTGGCCCGCTGGGATCGGGTACCACCGTGTGCTCGACCGAGGCCACGCTGGACATGACGTCAGACAACCATGCGTTCCACGTGACCATCCACCTGCGCGCCGAACGCGACGGCCAACTGATCGCCGAACGTACCTGGACCGAAACGCTCCCCCGCTGATCCCGGCTGCTGAGCCGGCGCTGATCCCGCGCCACCGACGCCGTGCCCATGACCCCGGCTCATTTCGGACCAACGCCAAGGGTGCATTTACGACCCCGAACGCTGCGAGGAAAGCCACAAACCATGGTGAACTAGTGGCCCCAGCGTGGGGCTCGTCGAGTGCTATCATGCTTGCATGACGGCAACTTTGACGATTCGAGTCGATGATCAACTCGCTGACTTGGCGAGGGATCGCGCTCAGGAACAGGGAGTCTCACTGAATCAGTACGCGACGAACCTGCTGCGTGCAGCGCTCGATCCGGCGTCGAGCGGAGATCTGGTCGAGTCGTTGAGGGAACGCCTACGTCGTTCTGGGCTCGATGTTCCACGACCGGCGACGCCCAGCGGTGCGGTTCCACGACCGGCTTCGGATGTTGTTGCGGCAGCGATGCACGAGGCAGGAAAGGGCCGAGCACTGTCTGACATCGTGTCGGACAGTCGCGGATGACCGCTGCGTACTTCGATTCCTCGGCGATCGTAAAGCTCTATGCCAACGAGTTGCATCACGAAGCAGTGCGAGGTCTTGTCGAGGTTCCGATTTGTACGTCGCTCGCTCGCGTCGAGGTCATAGCAGCGTTCTTTGGCAAGGCCCGCTCGGGCGAGATCACTGTGGACGTCGCTGAAGTGCTCAGAGATGTCTTCCTCGCCGACTGGGGCGAAGGACGGTTTCTTCACATTGCGCACAATGACCTGATCGAGACCGAGGCTGCGCATCTCGCCTCGATGTACATGGTCCGCGGCTTCGATGCTGTACACCTTGCGACTGCCCTCGCTGCTCGTCGAGCGGTGCCTGAGTTGGCCTTGTTCGTGTGTTTCGACAAGCGCCTGAGCCAAGCGGCCGTCGGCGAGCAGTTCGAACTGTTGCCGGTCATCTGACGACCCCCGAGAAGGCTTCAAGGGCCAACGCCCGAACGCTGCCTGCCGCAGAATCGGGTGGGACTCGATTTGTACGTCAAGATGGCGTACATCTGACTCCATAGAGACGAAGACGGAGCGCTGGACCTTGCGGGTCACCCCCGCCCAGGATGCGGCAGTACGTCGAGTGTTGGAGGCGACGGGTGAGTCGTTGAACGAGTACGTCGTCCGCCATGCCGTCGAGGCGGCGCTCATGGACCTGGCGGATCGTCGGGTGTTCGTGGTCGACGACGTCGACTGGGCGGCGTTGCGGGAGATCCTGGATCGTCCGGCCGTACGCAAGCCCCAACTCGAGCTGTTGCTCGGCACTCCATCGGTGCTGGAGCCGGGTCGCCGTTGAGCAAGTTCGTCGGCCCGGAGCTGCTGACAACCGATCATGTCCTCGAGGGCTTTGAATGCGGTGACGATGCCCTCGACGGCTGGCTGGTCGATCGTGCACGTAGAAACCAGGCGGATCGGTCGAGCCGCACGTGGGTGGTGTCCGTGGATGGGCGCGTGGTTGCGTACGACGCGTCCAGTGCAGCGGTG
>JANNFQ010000703.1:0-3627 GCA_031380045.1 Acidimicrobiaceae bacterium | reverse complement strand
TCGCCGCGGATCACTTCGCCACGACGGCGCTCCATGACGACGAAGTCGGATCCGGTGACCGAGTGGTCGTCGCAGAACAGGTAGGCGCGAGGTGCTCGGTCGAACAGCTGCCACAGCTTCGACAGCACGCGGTACTCGCGCTTCATGTCGTGCGCGCCGGGCGCCACCACACCGAACGGCGGTCGGCGCAGCACCAGTTCGGCGTGACCGAAGCGCAACAGGTACGTCAGGTTTGCCGAGCCACCGGGGAACTGCAGTGCTTCGAACGGCCCGTCGAGCTCGGCGACGTTGGCGCGCAAGTGGGATTCGAGCGCAGCCCAGTCCAACGCCTCGCCCGGCCGGACCGGTGCCGTGTCGGTCGACGGTTCCATCAGCCGCTCCTTGTCACAACTGGACGACGTGCTGCTCGATCACGTCTCGATAGCGGGCGATGGCGGCGTCGCGGCGTGTCGGTAGGTGGCCGGTGGGGAACAGACTTTCGATGGGGCTGTGCTCGCTGAGCAACTGCCGCGCGACCGTCACCTTGTGCACCTCTGTCGGGCCGTCGGCAAGACCCATGTGGAACGACTCGATGACCATGGCTGCGAACGGCATCTCGTCGGACACACCCAGCGAGCCGTGGATCTGCAGCGCCCGCGATGCAACGTCGTGGAACACCCGGGGCATGGTTGCCTTCACCGCCGAGATGTCCTTGCGGACCCGCTTGTAGTCCTGGTACTTGTCGATCCGCCACGCGGTGCGCATGACCAGCAGCCGGAACTGCTCGATGTCGACCCACGAGTCGGCGATCATCGCCTGCACCATCTGCTTACGACCCAACATCTCGCCCTGCGTGAACCGCGAGACCGCTCGTTCGCACATCATGTCGAACGCCTTCTGCACCTGACCGACCGTGCGCATGGCGTGGTGGATGCGACCACCGCCCAGGCGGGTCTGGGCAACGACGAATGCGCCACCTCTGTCGCCCAGCATGCTGTCGCGCGGCACGCGCACGTCGGTGTAGCGCATGTACGCGTGCGTGCCGTGACCCTGCTGCTCGTACCCCAGGCCCACGTTGCGAACGATCTCGACGCCGGGCACATCGGTGGGCACGATGAACATTGACATCTGCTGATACGACGGGTTGTCGGGGTCGGTCACCGCCATCACGATGAGGAACGAGGCGAACTTTGCGTGCGAAGAGAACCACTTCTCGCCGTTGATGATCCACTCGTCGCCGTCCTGCACGGCACTGGTGGTGAACACCTTCGGATCGGCCCCGCCTTGTGGCTCAGTCATCGAGAAGCACGAGACGATCGTGTTGTCCAGCAACGGTTCCAGCCACTGTCGCTTCTGTTCGGGCGTGCCGTAGTGAGCAAGGATCTCGGCATTCCCCGAGTCGGGCGCCTGACAGCCGAAGATGATCGGCGCCCACGAGGCCCGACCGAGGATCTCGTTCAGCAACCCCAACTTCACCTGACCGTATCCTTTGCCACCCAGCTCGGGTCCGAGATGGCAAGCCCACAAGCCCCGCGCCCGGACCTGTTGCTGCAGCGGTTTGATCAGCGCGTTGCGAACGGGATCAGTCATGTCGTAGCCGTGGTCGATCACGAACTCCAGCGGCTCGATCTCGTTGCGCACGAACTCGGCGACCCAATCGAGCTCGACTTGGAACTCGGGGTCCGTCTCGAAATCCCACGCCATCACTGCCTCCCCCGGATCGCTGTGGGCGGACCTTGGCACAGCCCTCCGAATCGCAGCGAACCAGAGCCGCCCCACGCTGCGGCGCCACGCTGATGCGACGACAGTGAGGGGCTGCGGTGCGGCCGGTCGGCCGTTGCGTCACTAGGGTCCGACCCGGGGATGTGCCGCCTCGATTCCGCGTGCACACCGACATCGACGACAAGCGAAGGGTGACCGAAATGGCTGCTGGTGGTGCACTGAAGACGGCGAGCATGGATGACTTCGATCTCAGGATGTCCGAGGGGGTCCGGCCGCTGTACGAGGCCGTCATCGCCTTCATCCGCGACGAGGTCGATCCAATCACCGAAGAGTTCCATCGCCTCGGCGAAGGGCGGGCCGAGCGTTGGAGCTGGGCGCCCGGACAGCTCGAGCTGTTGGAGGGCGCCAAGAACAAGGCCCGCGAGCAAGGTCTGTGGAACTTCTTCCTGCCCAATGCCGAGACCGGCCAAGGCCTGAGCAACCTCGACTACGCCTACATCGCCACCGAGCTGGGCAAGAACCGGCTGGCATCGGAATGCCTCAACTGCTCGGCGCCCGACACGGGCAACATGGAGGTGCTCGAACGAGTGGGCACCGACGCGCAGAAGAAGGAATGGCTGGAGCCGTTGCTGCGCGGCGAGATCCGCTCGGCCTACGCGATGACCGAACCCGGCGTGATGAGCAGTGACGCCAAGCAGATCCAGACCGAGGCCGTGCTGGACGGCGACGAGTGGGTCATCAACGGCGAGAAGTTCTACATCTCGGGCGCCGGCGACCCTCGTTGCAAGATCATGATCACGATGGTGCGCACCAGTCCCGATGCCGACACCTACAAGCAGCAGTCGCAGATCCTGGTGCCTGTCGACGCACCGGGTGTCGAAATCGTTGGCCCCATGTACGTCTTCGGCGCCGACGACGCACCGCACGGCCACATGCACATCCGCTTCACCGATGTGCGCGTGCCGCGCGACAACGTGCTGTGGGGCGAGGGTCGCGGCTTCGAGATCTCGCAGGTTCGCCTCGGTCCCGGCCGCATCCATCACTGCATGCGCTCGATCGGCGCCGCCGAGAAGGCCGTCGAGATGATGGTCGATCGTGGCCTCAGCCGTGAGGGGTTCGGCAAGAAGCTGATCAACCTGGGCAAGAACATGGAGGTTCTGTCACGTGCTCGCATCGAGGTCGAGGCGATGCGATTGATGGTGCTGCGTGCCGCCAAGGCCATGGATACTCTCGGCAACGCCGAGGCTCGAGTGTGGGTCAGCGCGGTCAAGGCGATGGTGCCCGAGAAGTGCTGCGACATCATCAACGAGGCCATCCAGATGCACGGCGCGGCCGGTATCAGCCAGTGGTTTCCGCTGGCCGAGATGTGGCACAGCCAGCGCACCCTGCGCCTGGCTGACGGCCCCGACGAGGTGCACCACCACGTGGTCGGTCGCGCCGAGGCCAAGAGCCGCGAGTCCGACGGCTCGGCCCGCGCCGCCAATCGCAGCCACCTCGGCGTCGGCTTCAGCGGCCCCTGAACCTCCGCAAGCGGCCGCCTTGCGGCGGACGGTCCGGCCAGCTTCGGGTTCCCGTCCGCCAACGCGCTCTCCCCAACCGGCTCGCGGACCGGAAGTCCGGCGACACCGTCCCACCCGGCCGACGTCCGGTTTCCGGTCCGCCATCGTGTTGTCCACGACCGGTTCGCGGACCGGAAGTCGGCTGAAGACTCCTACAGCGGTTCATCGCGGTCAGTCGGGCGCGGCTCGCGCAGCCGTGTCTGGCGGCTGAATCACCCGAAGGAGTTCGTTTGAGTACTAAGCGATTGGGTAGTTCGGCCCCCACATAGGCCGTCGCTCCGGACCCTGGTGACGTGTCGATGGCGTGTGCTGCTTTGCAGTGGTACCCGTAGACATCCGTGAACGAACCTGAAGGAGCATCCTGATG
>JANNFQ010000690.1:0-14852 GCA_031380045.1 Acidimicrobiaceae bacterium | reverse complement strand
GTCGCCATCGTGACAGACCTTCGGCCCACAGTCGCGCCAAGGCTCTCCCACTGATAGCGCAGGCCCTCCTCGCTGGGGTAGGTGTCACCGCCGGATGACCACTCGTTCCAGAGGTAGAAGCCGGTGTCGTCACCCTCGGTTTCATTACGGTTTACGGCGTTCTCGGACTTCTCGCCACTCGCCTGCTGTCGTCGATCAAAGAGCGCGGCGAGCTGGACTTCCGCGTGGGCCGGAAGACTGCGAAATTGGTAACCGAGGCGCCGACGCTCGGCTGCGGCCAACGTCGCGATCGCCGCCGCTGAGGCCTGTCCCTGTCGATCGCTGACGACAGCCAGCAGATCCAGCGCGTCCACGGCCGCGATGGGCAGGTGTTCAACATGGGCGACCTCGAGTGCAGCGAGGGCCTGGCGCTCGGCGACGTCGAGTTGGTCCCGCGCCAGCGCCGCTTGCGCCCGGCCGACGTGGATCGACGCACTCAGCTGCGGAGCAGTGTCCATCTCGAGAACCAGCGACCCTGCTGCCTCGGTGATCGCATTCGCCTCGGTGATCCTGCCGGCGGCGATGAGTGCAGTGTTGATCACGGGCAGCGCGTACACATGCCAGACCGGCACCGTGACCACGTCGGCGAACGCCTCGGCCAGGTCGGCGGCTTCTCTGGCCTGACCATTGAGGAGTGCGGCACAGCAGCCGGTGAACGGGATCAGGAACGCCAACAAGGGAAACGATCCCTGGGTCGACCATTCGAGCGCTCGAGTGAGGGTGTCGGGGTCGGCTGCGAGCAGGGCGGCGTGGGCCAGGGCGGCGGCGGAGGTCAGGGAGAACACCGGATCGAGCGGGACCGGCCGCTTGCCGCGCTCCAGCGCCGAAGCGAGGTCACCACGGATCGTCTCCGCCACGATGGCGGCCGCGTAGCCGTTGCCGACCGAGTCGACGCTGAACGTGCAGCCGTGGCGGCGGGTCAGGCGCCGCAGTTGCGCGAGCAGGGGATCGCAGCGTTCCAGTCGACCCATGAGAGCGTGCATGTACGCGGCGAATCCGACGTACACCGATGCCTCGAGGTCGTCGCGACGCGCGAGTAGACCCTCGGCGTACGCATCGATGGCTGTGAGTTGCCCCCGGTAGGCCGGCACCATGGCCCGACCGCGTTCCAGCCATGCCGATGCGCGACCGGACCCTGGGCCCAGATGGACGAGGATCTCCTCGACGACCGACGCGGTGTCGTACACCTGGCTGGTTGCGGTTGGGAGGAGGGCTGCCGCAGCCTCGGCCCACGGTGCAGTGCGCTCGACTGGGTCGATGGCCTGGAGCCAGGACCACGTGTCCACGAAATCGGCGTGCTGTCCGAGGGCGCTGCGCACCGGCGCCAAGCCGCGACAGATGGCGAACATCGTCGCCCGATCGTTGTGACCTCTCGCCCACGACGAGGCGGCGACCACGTCGGGCATGCAACGCACGAAGGGCTGATGCTCGATGCCGAGTCGACCTTCGCCGACCGCGCCACACCAACGCGCGAAGTAGCGCGCGTGAGCCTCCTCGGCTCGATCGAGGTCGCCGGTCGTATGACCCAACTCGGTGCAGAACTGGCGAACAGTGTTGAGCATGCGGTACCGACCACTGCCATCGTCGAGTTGCAGCAATCCGACATCGGTCAGCCGCCCGACGTAGTCGGCCGTAGTGGTCCCATCCTCCGCCGATTCGTCATCTCCGACGGCGACGATCACCGCAGCCGCAGCCTCGATGTCGAAGGGGGAACGGAACGTGGCGAGACACACGAGCACACGTTGCTCGCAAGGACTGATGAGACCAACGCTCCACTCGATCGACGCCCTCAGAGTTGCATGCCGAGCCGGCTTGGTCCGATCACCCGCCTTCCAACGGATGATCTCGGCGATCCCTGAGGCGACCGTGGGCAACGGGACGCTCCGTAGACGGGCCGCAGCCAATTCGACGGCCAACGGCATCCCGTCGAGCTCTCTGCAGATCGAGGCGATCTGACCGACGGCACGCCGGTCGAGGACCATCCCCGGTCGAGCTTCCCTGGCGCGGACCACGAACAGCCGGAGGGCGTCATAGCTATCGAAGGTGTCGAGCGTGACCGCAATGGCATCGTCGGGCATGGTCAACTCCGGAACCCGCCAGACGACCTCGCCCGCAAGCCCGAGCGGCTGCCGGCTGGTGATCAGTGCGCTCGTCTCCGGGCACCCCGTCAGCAGCGCTGCGAGCACCGTTGCGGTAGCCCCGAGCACGTGTTCCGCATTGTCGAGCACGAGTAGTGAGCGCTTGCCCCGCAGCCGACGCTCGAGCTCGCCGATCACGTCGTGGCGCGGCACCACCCCGATCTCGGTGGCGATCTGCTCGGCAACATTCGCAGTCGGAGGCAGCACACCGAGATCCACCCACCAGGCCTCGGTGCCGTCGCGTTCGCTGGCGGTCGACGCGACGCGCATGGCCAATCGCGACTTCCCACACCCGCCGGAACCGGTGAGGGTCACGATCCGATGGTTCTTCAGGAGAACCCCGAGCTCGGCCATCTCTTTGGCCCGTCCAACGAAGGAGCTCAGCGGGATCGGCACGGCCGGACGTTTCGTGACCGCGACCCCTGGCATCAGTCCTCGTCGCCGGGCCCACGCGGGATGCCTCGACCGGCGGAACATCTCGAGGTCGGCCCCTGCGGCGATGGCCCGGTCGAGCTCCACCAACGGGGCTGACGGTTCGGTCCCGATCTCTCGCTGCAACACGAGGCGATAGTCCTGGAACTGGCGCAGCGCATCGGTGCGGCGCCCGACCTGTTCGAGCGCCCTCATGAGCAGGGCCCGCGGCAGGTCTCGGTACGGCTGCTCGTCGATCAAGGAAAGCACTGTCGCGATGGCCGCAGCAGGTTCACCCGCCTCGAGCAGGAGCAGCACTAGCTCCTCGACCGCCGCCGAGTGCAACTCGAGCAGACGTCGAGCATCGATCTCCGCCCAGGGTTCATGAGCGAACTCGTCGTAGGCCGGCCCTTCCCAGAGTGCTGCGGCCTGTTCGAGACACCACCGTGCTCGCTCGGCGTCGGTCAGAAACGCCTCATCGACAAGACGTCCGTACTCGATCGAGTCCACCGATGCCTTCAGCTCGTAGCCGGCCGAGCCGCTCACCAGAGCCTCCTGCCCGATCACCCGCCGCAGCCGACTGATCGACGTTCGCAGCGCCCCAGGCGACAGCCCGAGGTGTTCCTCCAGCACCACGGAACGCACGGTGGTGCCTGCACGTTGGCACAGAATGGCCAACAGCCGTCGCTGCGCTTCGCTCGCCAGTGTCAACCGCCGCCCGTCGGCATCGAACACACGAACTGCCCCCAGAACCTTGCAGTGGCTCATGTTCCCCCGAAGCCAGACACTAGATGCCGGGCGGCGTTCGCCGTATCCGGAACCCCAGCGGCTGCGACGACGGTCAGCCCTGAGGTCAATCCCGATCTGTTCCGAGTTGGCCCGAGCGTGTGAACACTTCTGACCCGGACGCCGCGTGGGAAGTGTGCACACGCTGGGGTTACAGCAGGCCGACGCGGGTTTGCGAATCCAGGCGCTACAGCGTGTGCACGGTCTCGACCCGGGGGCGGGTCGGAAGTGTTCACACGCTGGGGTGACGACAGGGCGATCGAGCTTCGCCCAGCAGGCCTTCGCGTTCCATGACGTACGAGGTGGTCGCCAGCAAGACGTCGCGGGCCGGCGAATCGGGCACGGCGTCGAACGCCATCTCGGCTTGTCTCATCGCTGCGCCGGCCAGGCCGTACAGGCACGCATGGGCGTACTCGGAGCTGTGGTACTCGGCGATTCGGGCACCAACCCACGCCACCTCGCGCGCACCGCGTTCGATGCGCGGCAAGCCCATGATCCGAACGAGCTCTGCACGGTCGTCACGCGGCAACGCACCCAACAGGTGGACGATCAGGATCGTTCGCTTGCCTTCCTCGATGTCGGAGCTGGCTTCGATGTCGGAAGAGCTGGCCTCGATGTCGGAGGAGCTGGCTTCGAGACCGGCGATGTCGTTGGCGATCTGGAACATCAAGCCGAGCATCCATCCGAAACCGAACAGGTCGTCGACACTGCGGGCGCGTCGAGATCCGACCAGCACGCCGAACGCCAACGGCAGGATCGTGGTGTACCACGCGGTCTTCTTGCCCGCCATCGCGAGGTAGTCGTCCAAAGCGAGGTTGTCGACGTTGTCGCGCTGCCAGCCGAGGTCCAGCGCCTGGCCTTCCAGCGTCTCGCGCATCGTGCGTTCCCAACGATCGAAGAGCACCGCCGACACATCACTGCCCAGGGCTCGGGCCGCGCGCACGAGGACCGAGTTGGCGGCGAATGCCAATGCATCACCGGTGTTCAACGCCAAGGGCACCCCGTGCTGGATGTGCAACGCCGGCTTGCCGCGGCGCTGCGTCGAGCCGTCCTGGATGTCGTCGTGCACCAGGAACGCGTTGTGCATCATCTCGATGGCCACGGCGAACGGCATCGCCTCGTCGGACGTTCCCCCGTATGCCTCACAGGCAGCCAGACACAGCAGAGGACGCAGACCCTTCCCCGATCGTTCGGGATAGCTGGGAAGCAGGTCGTACAGGTAGTTCCGCGGCTCGCCGGTCGGAATGCTGGACATCAGCGCGAGGCGAGCTCTGGCTTGATACTGGTCGATGAGCCGACGAGTGGCAGCTGGGATCTCGAGTCGATCGGCCAGCGCGACCTCAGATGACATGGAGCCCGACCATGAGTTGCACGCCGCCGATGTCGATCGCGTCGATCAGACCTTGGTACTGCGCGCGCGTCGTGTCGACCGGCACGATCACCTGACACTCGACCGTCGCCGTGGTGTTGGGCAGGATGTCGACCGACGCAGGTGTGAACGACACCTGGTCGCCCGAGATGCTGGTGCCGCCAGGGCCAAGCAACATGAAGCAGCGCAGCCGAACTCCGTCGAAGGTATCAAGACTGTCGTTGCGCACCATGAGCGCGACCGACGTGGTCTGCCCCGGACTTGCATCGGGTAGCTCGAGGATGAGCGGCTGTGGCTCCATCGCCATCTTGGTCGCCGAGCGGAAGGGTTCGGTCACTGCCCCGACCGTCGGATGCTTGGAGACCACCGAACCCAGTTCGCCGGCCGCGCTCGCGACTTCTTTGGCGATCTGTGCGGTGAAACGCACGAGGAGCGACGCAAGATCATTGGCCAACTCGGTGACCCCTACCCCTCCGTCGGCTCCTGATGTGGTCCGGTCGGTGTGCCCGGCGGCGTTCGTCGAGTCGCGCGACCTGCTGCCACCGACCCTGCTGCCACCAACAAGGTCTCGCAACGGGGTCGGTACGACCCGCAGCGCTGCATCGATCGCTTCGAGGGCGATGTTGCTGATCGAGGGCTTGTCACCAGACATGTCGTCCTCCTTGGTCCCGGCAACCCACGATGGGTTGGCGCGGTGGGGTGGTACCGACGGCGGCAGCCGCCAGCAGTCCCGATGTCACTGCGGCTTCGACGCAGCCGTTGTTCAGCCCGCAGCGCGTCCAATCGCCGGCCAGCACCAGGTTGTCGAAACCGCTGTCGCCGGGAGCGATGCGGTACTTCGATGTGCCCGGCACCGACAACACGTACCGTTCTGACGGATCGACGTTGGCGCGATGGAACTGGGCATCGAACCGCTGGACGCCCGTTCGCTCGTGGTCGTCGACCAACACTTCCCATCGGAACTCGGTTGGGTAACGATGCACCGCACCCGGCCACAGCGGCAAGATCGCCTCGCTGAGGAAACCGATCGCGTTGGCCTTCACTTGTTCGTCCGCCCGCCTCGGAAGGTCATGATCATCGCGACTGGGCAGGTCTCGTGGAGTGGGCATGGCATTGCAGAAGTAGGCGATCGAAGCGACAGAGCCGTCGGGAAAGCTCTCCCGAGGGATCAGCTGCCGCATGTCGGCGTACGTGTCGAACGGCTCGAGGTAGCCGCCGCTGGTCGCTTGGGGCCACTCGCACCCGAGCTGGTCGAAGCTTTCGTTCATCCACACCTGGAACGCTTGCGTGTAGATGGTCTCGACCCTGCTGACCATCTGCCGCCATCGATCCGACCTCTCGATCAGTTCCTTGCACACATACGGATGCGCACCGACCGGAATCGCCAGCACGACGGCATCGAAGTGTTCCCCATCGTGCAAGGTGTACCGCTGGACCGGCTCTCGCGTCGACCAGAACGACTCGAGCTCGGCTGCCGTCACCGTGTCACTCAGCTGCTCGACCAACGGCTCGCTGGGCCAGCACGGCAGCCCCTTGACGTCGATGAGCGGCCGGTAGCCGCGCTCGGGGTCGAGCAGATGAACCTGGCGCGACACGTCGATGGACGTGACTCGCGAGCCGTCGTCGCTGAGATGAACATCCTCGATCCGATGGAAGAACTCGAAATTGACCCCTCGCCGATCCAGCACCTCCCACATCGGCGCGAACATGATGTCGCCCATGCCGGCGCGCATCTTCCACGCAACGGCACCGGTGTAGGTGAACAGCGTGTGCAGCGCCCCGCGTATGGCCGTGCCCGCCCCGATCCTGGGTGTCTTGGGATTGCCATCGCGGTAGGCGAACGGCAGGTCGTAGAACAGCGTGGTGACCATGCTGCACGAGGCAGATTCGGCACTGGCGCCATGCAGCATCAGCCACTGCGCGAAGTCGTGGTCATCGATGGAGTCGAGGCCGTCGGGATGACGCAGCACTCCGTCGTGCAGCACGCCCCGAACGGCGGCAAGCAGGATGTCGGCCAAGTACCACTCGCGACGGGCTTGATCGGACAGGTCGTCCGGGTGCGAGTGCATCTGGCGAAGGTGGGCGACCGCGCGATCGACCAGGTTGCGAAGAAGTTCGTGATGAGCAGGATCGTGTTCTGCCGGATCGTCCGGCAACGCCTCGGCGAACACCAACGCTGCCGCCAGCGCGGTCTGCTTGAGATCGGACACCAAACACCACAGCTGCATGTACAGCTCGCGCACACCCGACTCGACCCGTCGCAGCAGTGAACGCGGAACAGGACCCAATGAGAGACCCCGATCGCCCGGGGTCGCATCACCGGTCACCGTGGTGGTGGCTGAACACTCGTCGAACACCGGCGTCAACGACAGACCGGCGATCGTCGGCGCGTGGTCAGGCTCTGACTCGGCCGAACGCACGAAGGTCAATGCCAGCCGCAACCCGCGGCGCGTCAGATCCCACAGCGACGGCAACGTGGGATCGTCGCTGGCGCCCGGCATCTGGTCTGTCTCGGGAAAGTTCGCGAACCACGGCAACCATCCGTTGCCGCGGGACTCTTGCAAGATGAACAGGCTGGCCCGCTCGAAGGCCTCGTCGACCGTTGCGATCGGTGACGACGAATCGCGACCGAGCTCGTGATAGCACTCGCGCATCATCCGGAATGCGTTCTCGTAGAAGCCGAGCCAGATGTGCAGCCCGTGCTCTTCGATGCGATCGTGCACGCCTCGGCCGCTGGCACCCTTGCCGCCGAGCCGCCAGCCGTACTGATACACGGTGATGCTTTCGAAGCGATCGCGCCAACCTGGCGAGCTGAGCTCGAAGGCCGTCGTGATGCCGGCCACTCCTCCACCCAGAATCACCACACGAGGTCGTCGACCGGTGCCCTCGCCGCGATCAGCTTCGTCCACCCGAAGCCTCCGACAGGATGGTGCCCAGCCGCACGAGGAAGTCGAACTCGAGCCAGAACGCAAGCCGGGGCCGGCATGTGTGCGGCACGCCCAGCTCGCGACTGATCGGCTCGCCGGCCAGGTCGGCGATGGTGATGGTGTAGTCGTTCGGCAGCAGCCCACCAGATCGGAACGTGGTGACGGCCATGTCGACCGTCAGCACTGCCTGATAGCAGGCTGACCCTTGCTGATGCGCGTCACGGAACTGCTTGAGCAGCAGCATCGGGATGTTCTCCCTGACCATCTGCTCGAAGAACAAGGCCTCGAGCGCCGGGTGGCGCGTGCCCCCGACGGCCTCGATGATCGTCTGTTCGATCTGGCGGACGGCTTGCGCCGGGTGATCCCACGGCGGCGACAACGTGCCGCCGTCATCGGGCCGTTCGACCGTGATCACCGGGTAGTCGGTGGCGACCGATTCGGGTGCGTGGGTGCGCAGGGTGACCGAGCTCAGCGAGAGCGACGAGGGAACGACGGAGCCTCTCGGGATGTCGATGGTGCCCATCTGCTTCGGGAACCCGTACACCTCGCGACCGCCTGCAAGCGCCAGCGCAGAATCGACGAACATGTAAGGAACTGCCCAGGCGAAACGGTCGCGCTTGGTGTCGATCACGGGGAACCAGATCGCGACTTCGCGCTCGGCGCACACGCCCAGCCGGCGATCCAGCAGGTCGGTCGAGCCCATGGTGGGGATGTCGACGAAGTTCAGCAGCACCTCGCTGCCTGCCGCCCGCCAGTTCTCGGTACCGCCCGATGGGCGGTTGTACATCACCTCGCAGTACTGGTTCAACAGGTGCCGGTCGCCGTCGACGACGAAGGCGTACATGCGCGAGTTGATGGCGTCGGCCGGATGTCGGCAGGCGATCTCGCCGCCGTGCTCGACGAACGAGGGCAGACGCTTCAGCGAGTTCTTCGCGGAAGCAGGGAGCACGAAGTACGGCTGCGATTTCGACGTCATGCTCCACCTCGTGCGTGCAGCGATCGTGCGTCGACGAGCACCGGTTCGGGATCGTCTCCAGCCGGATCGAGCGCAGCGAGCAACGCGTCGATCTGCGAGGCGACCGAGCGTCCTGCGTCGGTCGTGCGGAGATGACGCTCCAACGATGTCAGTGCGCGCAGCTGGAGTGCTGTCGATCGCTGCCCAGCGGCCAACTGCACCGCCCATTCGAAGGCTTCGGTTGCGAGCGCGTTCGACGGGTCGAGAGCGGCCAGCAACTCGCCGCGCACTCGGTGCAGTTCAGGCTCGACGAATCGCTCGTCACTCGCGGCAGCATCGACGATCGCCGCATCGATGACCGCCAGCGCCGCCTCGGTTCGTCCGGCCCGATGAACGGCCAGGGCGAGGCCCAGCCCGAACTGGGTGAGGTTCGCCGCAGCGCCCGAGCTACGCCAGGCAGCGAGGCAGTACTCGATGGTCGGGATGGCCTCGTTGGGGTCGGCGAGCAACGCCTCGCTGACCTTGAGGTTGGTCATGCCGGCGCCGAGCCAGCTCGTGAAACCGAAGTCGGCCGAGATCTGGACCGTCCGTCCTGCGTGCTGCGCGGCCACGTCAGGCCGACCAGCGATCTGGAACAGTTCGGCTGCGAACGCATGGGTGTAGGCCCGAGTGAAGTGCGCAGTGGCATCGGTCGCCGCTTCGGCGCCGGCAACGGCTGCATCGATCGTGTTGCGTGCTTCACCGAAGCGACCGACCAACCACTGCGCCATCGCCAAGTTGGCGGCGGCGCCGATTCCGGCATGGTGCGGGAACAGCGGCTCGGGCGAGTCCCAAGCCCGAGAGCGCTCGAGCATCTCGACGGCCTCGGCAGGCCGGCCCAACCTGACGAGCTGATATCCCAGCACTGCCATCGAGGCCAGCTCGGCGAGTCGATCATGCGTGTGCGCCGACCGCTCGACCATTGCCTGAGCGGCCTCGAGCGACGCCACAGCGTCGCCCGTCACGTGGTAGTAGGCCCACAGGCCGTACAGGCCGGTGATCTCGACCCGGCTGTCTCGTGATGCCGACAGCGCACGAACCGTGGCGTATGCGTCGGCGACCTCGTGCGCGAAGTACCCGCGAGCCGACAGCAAGCTTGCGGCCAGACCCATTCTGGCTGCCAACTCGAGGTTGTCGTCGTCGGAACCGAGACGCTCGAGGAGCCGAAGGACGTTCTCGAAGGCGAGGATCGCTTCGACGTGAGCGGCGAGCCCGGCCTGATGCGTTCCGGCAAGCATCCACTGTTTGGCGGCGTCGTCCAACGAGCCAGCCATCTCGTGATGGTGAGCCAGCACATGAGGTTGCGCTTCGTTCGCAGCGCGAAAGGCTTCGGCAAGCACTGCGGCCGACCGACCGTGCAGATTGCGGCGGCGTGCCAGCAGCTGACCTTCGTATGCGACATCGCGCAGCAAGCCGTGGTGAAAGTCGTAGGTGGGTGGTGAGGCGACGAAGCGGACGATGCCGGCTCGCTGGAGCACGTCGAGTTGCCGTTGCGCACGGTCTGCTGTCGCGCCGACCATCTCGGCCAACACCGAGACGGGGGTCGGGCGGCCAAGGACAGCGAGCGCCTCGACCACTGCTCGCTCCTGTGGGAACGCGTCGAGACGGGCCACGAGGAGATCGTTGAGCGTCGGAGGGATGGCAACCATCGAGACGGAGCCGCCGGCACGGGTGTCTCCGTCAGGCGTCTGCACCATGCGCGCCAGTTCGCGCACGTACAGCGGCACACCCTCGCCGCGCTGGGCAACCAGGGCGCGCGTGTCGTCGTCGAAGCGACCAACGGTCAACACGTCGATCAGCTCGTCGCAGCTGGCCGCGTCGAGCGGACCCAGCCGGAGCACCGACGTGGGAGAGCCCGGCGCCGTGCCTGCATCGAGCCGAGTGGTGACCACCACCATCGAAGGATGCAGACCAGGATTCGCGAGGAATCGAACCAGCACGTCGACGGTCGAGGGGTCTGCCCATTGCAGATCTTCCACTGCGACCAGCAGCGGCTTCTCGGCGGCGAGACCTTCGAGCCACGACAGGAGTGCCAGCAGTGTGCGCTCGCGCGCTGTCTCGGGCTGCAGCATCGGCACCGGGCGGTCGTCGGGCCACGGCACACCGGCCAGGCGAGCCAGCAGCGACAACTGTTCGTCATCGACGACATCGGCCAACCTGGCGACCTGGATCAGCAGCGCAAGGCGCTCGTGTGGGTCTGACACCCCATGCAACAGCTCGGAGAAGAGCTGCACCACGGGCGCCAACGGCGTGGCCGAGTTGAGCGCCGAACATTGCAGAGTCACCGTTCGCCCACCCGAGCCGTTGACCACACCGCGGAGGTGTCGGTACAGGTGTGACTTGCCGATGCCTGGCTCGCCGGTGATGACGACGTAGCCAGGTGTCTCACCGATCTGCTGCCAGGTCTGCTCGAGCAGGGCGATCTCGTCGTCACGTCCAATGGCTGCCCCACCGACCTGGTCGTCGCGCGCCACCCGAAGGGAGGCCACACAGAACAGCTCGATGGGTTCCTCGATGCCTTTCAAGGCGTGTGGCCCGAGGGCCTCGACCTCGACGTGCTCGTGAACGATGCGGAGCGTGTCGGCACTGATGACGATGGTGCCGGGCCGAGCCGCAGCCTGCACGCGCGAGGCGATGTTGGGCGTGGAGCCGAAGATGTCGCCGGGCCGCGACCATGCCCCGCTGGCGATCTCGGAGATGACCGCGAGTCCGGTGTGGATGCCCACGCGGACACGCAGGCCGAGCGCCGCACCCGACGACGGCGATCGCAGCGCACTGGTTGCGTCGGACATCGCCATCGCCGCCATCACCGACCGAAGACCGTCGTCCTCATGTGCCCGCGGGTAGCCGAAGTAGACCAGCAACCCGTCGCCCATCAAGTGTGCGACGTGCCCGTCGTACTGGCGCACGATGGCACCGCAGGTCTGGTGGTAGGCCGCCAGGATCTCGCGAGTGTCCTCGGGATCGAGCGAGTTGGCGAGCTCGGTCGAGCCGACCAGATCGCAGAACATCACCGTGACGCGGCGCCGGGTGCCCGAGTCGCTGGGCGATCCTGCTGCCCCGCTTCGTGCGGACGCGACCAATGTGGCGATCTCGGCGTCGTCGGGCGCGAGGGTGAACGCAGCCTCGGCCATGGCCAGCGCCGACGCCCAGTCGCCGCGCAGCTGTGCCGATCGACTCGCCTCGACCAGGTCGGTCACCACCGGCAAACGGGTTGCTGCCGACGCACCGGAGACTGGCTGGTCGTGTGTCGCCACGGGCGTTGAATCCACGAACGGACAGTAGTCGTCCCCAGTCGCGCTCATCACCAGCCGACCGGAGTAGAACCGCGGCGCCCACTTCGTACTGACGCAACGATCCGGCACGAGTGGGGCGACTCAGACCGCCGGCTGCTGTTGCGTGATGCAGTGGATGCCACCACCGCACTCGAAGATCGACCGCGCATCGACCAGCACCACCTGGCGATCGGGGTACAGCCGACCGAGGGTCTCGGCTGCGTCGGCGTCGCGAGGATCGTCGAAGGCACACAGGATGACGGCGCCGTTGCACACGTAGTGGTTGATGTACGACCAGTCGACCGGCTGTTCGTCGAGATAGGTCACCGTGGGCGCGGCGATCTCGACCACCTGCAGCCGGCGGCCGCGGGCATCGGTCGCGGCGCGCAGCACGCGCAGGTTCTCCCGGCAGACCTCGAAGTCGGGATGATCGCGATCGGGCTGCACGTGTGCGACCACGACCCCTGGCCGCACGAACGAGGCGACGATGTCGATGTGGCCACGCGTGCCATAGCGGTCGTAGTCGCGGGTCAGGCCGCGCGGCAGCCAGATGGCCTGCTCGACACCCAAGTACGCCTTCAGTTCGGTCTCGGCCCGCTCGGCCTGCCAACCCGGATTGCGATCGGGATCCAGCTGCACCGTGGTGGTCAGCAGCAACGTGCCGTCGCCGTCTACGTGGATGCCACCGCCCTCGTTCACCATGGTCGAACCAAACAGCTGCGCACCGGCAAGCTCAGCGGCGAACGCCCCGACGTGCTGCTCGTCGTCGAAGCGTGAGAAGCCGGCATCGCCCCACGCGTTGTACGTCCAGTGCGTGGCGCCCAGCCGTCCGTCGGGATGAGTCAGGAACGTGGGGCCGCTGTCGCGGAACCACGCATCGTCGATAGCCGTCTCGTGGATCGTCACCGCCGAGCGGAGTGCGGGGTCGACCATGGCGCGGGCCGCATCACCATCGCCCACGTTGCAGATCAACGACACCGGCTCGAACCGCGCCACCGCATTGGTCACCGCGGTCCATGCCGCGCGAAATCGAGCGAGCTCGCCGTCGGAACCGTCGCCGAACGTCTCGTTCACCGGCGGGAACTCCATCCACGTGCGTTCGTGACGCGCCCATTCGGCCGGCATCGAGAACCCGGCGATGCGCGGTGTCGCGCTCACAGGAAGTACAGCCGGCTGAGCGACACTGAATCGGCGGGTTGGCTGTCGACCACATCGCCATCGAGAGTGACGATGCCCGTACGCGGATCCACCTCCACCTGACCCAAGCGACGGTTGTGGATCAGATCGGCCGGCCCGATGCCGCGCGTGTTGCGCACCGCCACCCGTCGGCGGCGGGTGGTCATGTGATCGATCTCGGCCTCGGCGGCGGCCTTGCTGACGAAGGCGACCGACAGATCGGCGGCCGTCGTGCCGAACGAACCGAACTGCGGGCCGAGCACCAACGGCTGGCACGAATCGGTGGTGGCGTTCGGATCGCCGGTGACGCCGTACGCCGGGAACCCGGCCTTCAACACCAGCTGTGGCTTGGCGCCGAAATGATCGGGACGCCACAGCACGATGTCGGCCAGCTTGCCCACGTCCAACGAGCCGATCTCGTGCGACAACCCATGAGCGATGGCCGGATTGATGGTCAGCTTGGCCATGTACTGGCGGACGCGATCGTTGTCGTGCTGGGTGGGTCCGTCGTCGCGATCCTGCTTCATCTTGGCGGCCAGCTGGAATGTGCGGCGAACCGTTTCGCCGGCGCGGCCCATGCCTTGCGCGTCGGACGAGGTGATGCCGATGACGCCCATGTCGTGCAGCACACCCTCGGCACCCATGGTGCCGGCGCGGATGCGATCACGCACCATCTGGCCATCGCTGTGCGAGTGATGGTTCAGGCCGTGCGCGGCAAAGATCATCTCGTAGTGCTCGTCCAACGCATCGCGCCCGAACGGCAATGTGGGGTTGGTCGAACTGCCGATCACGTTGGCCACGCCCGCCAGCTTCAACACGTTCGGCACGTGCCCGCCACCGCAGCCCTCGATGTGGAAGGCGTGGATGGTGCGGCCGTCCAGCACCCGCAAGGTGTCTTCCACCGACAGGCACTCGTTCAAGCCGTCGGTGTGCAACGCCACTTGCACGTCGTGCTCTTCGGCGACTCGCAGCGCGGTGTCCAGCGCCCGCGTGTGCGCACCCATGTCTTCGTGCACCTTGAAACCGCAGGCACCCCCTTCGACCAGTGCCTCGACCAGTGGCGCGTCGTCGGACGACGAGCCGCGACCCAGGAAGCCGATGTTGACCGGCCACTGATCGAACGAATTGAATGCGTGGCGCAAGGCCCACGGCGAGTTGACGCCGACGCCCCACACCGGCCCGAACTCCTGCCCGATGATGGTCGTGACGCCCGATGCCAGCGACGCCTCCATGATGCGCGGCGACAGAAGGTGTACATGCGTGTCGATGGCGCCGGCCGTTGCGATCAGACCCTCGCCCGACACGATCGCCGTGCCAGTACCGACCACCACATCGACGTCGTCGAGCATGTCGGGGTTGCCGGCGCGACCGACCGAGCAGATCCGCCCTTCGCGGATGCCGATCGACACCTTTCCGATGCGTCGAGTTGCGTCGATGATGACCACGTTCGAGATCACCAGATCGCAGGTGTCGCGCACGGCTGCCGCCTTCAACAGCAGACCGTCACGTGCCGTCTTGCCGAAGCCGGCGAGGAACTCGTCGCCGCGCTGTTGCGCGTCGTACTCGATCTCGATGACCAGGTTGGTGTCGCCCAGCCGCACCCGGACACCCAGGGTGGGGCCATGGTTGGCTGCATTGTCGTCGGGCTGGATCTCGTCGGGATGCAGTGGGCTGGGCGGCGCCGCACCGCCGTCGTGTTCGTGTCTCATGCGCCCGCCCCGAGGTAGCCCTGCGCCG
>JANNFQ010000689.1:0-2045 GCA_031380045.1 Acidimicrobiaceae bacterium | reverse complement strand
TGCCCGATGGGACCGTTATCGGGAGCGATTGGACGATGTCGGTGCAGGGGCCGCCGGCCGGAAGTCCTCCCTTGCTGAATGCAGATGACCATCAGGTGCAGTTGTGGCAGGTCGGCGACTACGCAGTCTCCGCCGCAATGCCAGATCAGTGCGTGCCCCCGGACGCGGTCGAGTCCTACGCTCGGGAAGGTTCGGCCATCGTTTCAAAAGGTCAAGTGGTGATGGCATACATCGGTCTGATACCAGCGGTCGGAGGATGTCTTCCGGGCGAGTCCATGACGACCGAGCAGTTCGTGGACCTGCTCGCCTCTCTCGCGATCTGCACAACACACGACGGAAAGGTGACGTGTCAGCCGCTTCCTTCGCCGACGCCGGACGACATGAACTCGGCAATCACCTTCTTCAACAACAACGCCGCTATCAAATAGTCAACCCTGTCGACGACAACTAAAGTTGTCGCTGTGGAATCTTGCCGAGTGCTCGCAAGCACGGGATTTCGGACGACGACATCCGGCACGGATTCAACACCGCCGTCGCTGCAATCACCACACCAGACCAACCCGACTTCACCATGGTGGTCGGCGCGGACTTGAACGGGCAGCTGTTGGAAATCGGTGTCCTTGCTGCTGACGACAACGACTACGTGATCCACGCCATGTCAGCGCGCGCCAAGTACGTGAAGATGATCAAGCCGAAACGAGGTGGCCAGCCATGAAAACCAAGAAGCACCCACGAGACCTCAGCGACGCCGACGTCGAGGCTGTCGTCTCTGCCTTCGACGACAACGTCGATGTTGCCTACTCCGTCACCGACTCGGCAACGCTGGCCGAGTTGCGAGCAGCAGCGTCGGCTCGACGGGAGGCGGAGGGCCGGATCGAGGCCGCTGCCCTCGCCGCCCACCGTGCCGGCCTCTCCTGGGGTGTGATCGGAGCCCAGCTAGGCATGACCCGCCAAGGCGCACGCCAGCGCTTCGAACGCCTACTCGACCACTGACCACCGCGCACCGGCAACAGTGCCGAGCTGCGGCTCGGCGCCCGTTGTTCTACATCACCGGGCGCGCTTGCGTTCAAGCGCCCCATTCTCACTGGGCATTCTGAGCGCATCGCGCCCGGCACGTCGGTGGCCGACAGGACGCAGGTCAGGCATGAATCCCGGCGTTCGGGAGACGCAGCACGAAAACCCAGTGGCCAACGCGATCCCACCACGGCCGTCGATCCCACAACAGTTGCCCTGCGCCGAGAATCGTGGACAGCTCGAACGTGACTACTCCAACCAATTGCTTCAAGAGCAACTCGCGCGTGATGAGCTGCGCTGAGGGCAGCGTCTCTCCGTCCGGCATCACGACTCTCAGTCCGAGCAACGCCTTGCCGGGGGTCTGGCCGCGCTTGGCCAAGACGAGAGTGAGCGCTATCCACCCGACCAGAACCAGCGCGAACATCAGCGCCAGATCGATCAGCCACGCCGTCACGCGCTTCCAAATCGGAGCAACCGTGTAGATCTCAACCACGACGCATTGTGGCACGCCGCCGGCCCGGATCGGCCGAGGCACCAGGCGGCGGCGCAGAACTGCTCTGCTCGGCTGAGGAACTGAGTTGCGGTGCAGGGATGGTGCGTGATCGACCGTTCGGTGCGATTGCGGTTTCGGGAAACGAGTTGCTGATCTTGGTGTGCTCGGCAGGACTCCTCGGCACGGCGTGGTGGATACGTACCCACGAGTTGTCCTACCCGGTAGGCCCTTGCGTCGGAGTTCCGGACGGGGCATTCGGGGCAGGTTGCAAATGCCGTCACACGACGCTGTCAGCACATCGTCGGCACGTAGCGACGATGCGCTGAGAGTGTGGCGAAGCTGCGCTGGCAGCCGTCGCGAACCGTGCCGAACTACGGGTCGGTGACACAGCTCCGTCGGTCAACACATGTTGACGATTTGAAGTGATGGTCGTAGCCTCAGGTCGTGGACATCGATCCGACGGCACGCAGGCACGGCGTGCCGGACGACGACATGGTCCATGCCTTCCGACACCATTGGAAGGCGTACGAGACGAACG
>JANNFQ010000653.1:0-3342 GCA_031380045.1 Acidimicrobiaceae bacterium | reverse complement strand
TGTTCGTGCCGGTCCTTCACGAAGTCCGCTTGGGGTCGTTCACCT
This sequence comes from Acidimicrobiaceae bacterium, assembly GCA_031380045.1. Classification (GTDB taxonomy): domain Bacteria; phylum Actinomycetota; class Acidimicrobiia; order Acidimicrobiales; family Ilumatobacteraceae; genus VFMC01. The sequence continues at coordinate 3,297 of JANNFQ010000653.1, read as the reverse complement.
GCAGAAGGCGAAGGAATTCCCATGGCAACTCCCACCACTCGTTCCACGGCAGCCAAGCGCGCCGCGAAGGGCCCGGTGCTTCCCGAAGGTCATACCGCCAGCGAAGCCGTTGCGCACGCTGTCGGTACGCAGTACATCGACCTCACTCCATCGGTGAATCGCATCATGAACTCAGGTCTCGGCGAGACCGGCAAGTTGCACGCGATCACCCTGTTCCGCGACTCGTTGGGCGTCGCCGGCGATCCGTATCGCAACCCGATGAACGCCATCGAGCAGGGCCGCCTGGTCGACGATTCGCCAGCCGAGTAGTCGCTCCCACCGAACGGCCGACGGTTCCGCTGTCGACCGATTGGGTAACTTGCCCCGGGTGTCCAACGCACGTCAGGTCTCAGCGTGAATGCAACGACCCGCACCTCGCGGCTGCTCTCGTCGATGACGGCACTGGCACTGTGTGTGGCGCTCGCGTCGATGGTCGATGTTCAACGCGTGCACGCCGTCGCCAATCCCCCCTTGGATGCACCCGCTGTCTCGCTGATCGGCGACTCGACGATGGCCGCGATGCAGTGGTACGCATCCAGCGCGAGCGACACGCGCGACATCATCGGCAACTCGTACAAGCTGACATTCGACGCCGAGAGTTGCCGGCGCATCATCATCGGCAGCTGTCGGGGGCGCTTTGGCTCGACCCCCGCCAGCGTGCTGCCGCTCATGCGCACCACGCTGAAGGGCAAGCTGGGCGAGGCTCTGGTGGTGATGGCCGGCTACGACGACCCGTCGTTGGCGAACGCCATCGATCAGGTCATGGCCGAGGCCGCAGCACAGGGTGTCATCCGGGTGCTGTGGCTGAACTATCGAACCAACACCCAGTACGTCCTGCCGGGTGGCCTGCCGGCGCACACCTTGTACGACAGCCACAATGTCGAACTGACCACCGGCGCCCAACGGCATCCCGACCTGAAGGTGTTGGATTGGGACGGCTTCACGGCAGCACAACCCACTTGGTTCGCAGACGACGGCATCCACCTCACTCCGGAGGGCACGGTCGGTCTGGCCAACTTCATCAAGAACGCGCTCGACGCGCAACCGGCCATCGGTCGCTGCCGCAGTGCATCAGCGTTGACGGGCTCGGTCGATGTTGCCGCCCCGCTCGCTGCTGCGCCGACCGCGCGGTCTGGCTTCGTACCGATCGCACCGCAGCGCGTGCTCGATACTCGCGATCCGGCCCTGGGTGGTGCAGCAGGCAAGTTGGGCGCCGGGCGAACGGTGTCCATCGACGTCGGCGACATCGTTCCCGAGAACTCGATCGCCACGGTCTTCAGCGTGACGGCCGTAGACAGTTGCCTGCCCGGCTACTTGACGGTGTTTGCATGTGGAGGTCGCCCCCAAACCTCCAACATCAACTACGAGTTCGGCCGCACCACCGCCGGTTTGGCGATCACCCCGATGACGTCCGGCAAGGCGTGCATCTACGCGTCCACCGGAACCGATCTGGTGGTCGATGTCATGGGCGCCTTCACGCCCGACGGCGCACGATTTCATCCACTGCCGCCAACGCGATGGATCGACACACGCGGCGCGACGGTTCAGTTGCCGACGGTCGCCGGAGTGCGGCGCGCTCCGACCGAGACGCAGCTGACGGTCGGCGGGCAGGGTCAGGTTCCTGCCAACGCAACGGCAGTGTGGCTGAACGTCACCGTGGCCGACCCCACGCTGCCCACAGTCCTTGCTGCGTATCCCGGCCCGTGCGGGTCGGGGCCGCTCTCGTCGAACGTCAACGCGCGTGCGCAGCGCTCCATGGCGTCGTCGGTGCTGGTCGGTCTGGGCACAGACGGATCGGTCTGCGTGAAGTCGTTCTCGGGTAGTTCGCACATCGTCGTCGATGTAGCGGGTTGGTTCGGCCCCGGCGCCGGCGGCCTATCGTACCGGGCCAGCGAGCCGCAACGCTTGCTCGACACCCGCAGCAACGGCGGTCAGCCCTCGAACACCGATCACGCCCTGCCGATCGACGGGATCAGCGTCCTCAACGTCGTCGGCGTCGACAGCACCGGGTTGGGATTCGTTTCGGTGAAGCCGTGCGGTTCTGCGTTGGTCAGTTCACTCATCAACACCGCACCCAACGAAGACACCGCCAACATCACCGCCGTCGGTGGCGACGCCGATGGCATGGTGTGCGTGCGCTCCAGCGTCGGCTCGCACCTGGTCGTCGACCGGGTCGCCACGTTCATCCCCTGACACCCGATCCAGGACCTGGCAGACTCGTGGGCAACGTGGAACCTGGACCTCTGATTCGCCTCGATGGGCTGACCAAGCGCTATCCGGGCGTGACGGCACTGTCAGACCTGTCGGTCGACGTACCTCGCGGCCTGATCGGTCTGGTCGGCGCCAACGGCGCCGGCAAGACCACCACCTTCCGACTGCTGTTGGGTCTGGCCCATCCCACCGAGGGTCGGGTCGAGGTGTGCGGCATCGACGTCGCCAAAGACCCCATCGGCGTCAGGGCACTCCTCGGCTACATGCCCGAGCACGACTGCCTGCCCCTCGACCAAACGGCTGCCGACGTGGTCTCCACCTTCGGCGAGCTCAGTGGTCTGCCGGCGCGCGCCGCTCGACAACGCGCCTCCGACATCTTGGACCTGGTCGGTCTGGACGAAGCCAGGTTCCGTCCGATCAGCGGGTTCTCCACGGGCATGCGCCAACGGGCCAAGCTGGCGCAAGCGTTGGTGGGCGACCCCGAGCTGGTGCTGCTGGACGAGCCCACGGCGGGCCTCGACCCCCTGGGTCGCGAAGAGATGCTGGCGCTGGTGGCTCGCCTCGGAACGTTTGGGATCTCCGTGTTGATGGCCACCCACCTGCTGGACGACGTGCAGCAGGTGTGCGACCACGTCGTGATGATCGACGGCGGTCGCCTGGTGGTGTCAGGAACCACCGACTCGCTGCTCGAGCGCACCGGGGTCGTCACCGTCGATGTGGGTCCGCGGGGCCACGAGTTGGTCGCACGACTGACGGCGCTGGGTCTGACCGCGGCCACCGAAGACAACCTGATCGAGGTGAGGGTCGAAGGCGACCAGCACATGGACGCGTTGCGCGACGCGATCGCCGATCTCCAGCTGCCGTTGTATCGATTGTCGACGCGCCTGACGTCACTCGACGAAGTGTTCCTGCGCCGGGCGGCCAGCGCATCGTGAGCGCGATCGAGGCCGGCCAGGGTGCTGTGTACGACCGCGGCTACCGGCCGTACGACGGCCCGCGGGGGCGCCGCGGTGCGGCAACCATGGCGTTGTACAAGGCAACCATGCG
>JANNFQ010000643.1:0-1683 GCA_031380045.1 Acidimicrobiaceae bacterium | reverse complement strand
CTGGCGCGCCGTCCGAGGCCGACATGCGGAGGGCGTTCACGCTCTGCGGCGTCTATGCCAACGGGAATCCAGGCTCACACCTTGCGTGCTTGCAGGCTCAGCTCGGTGACGATTGGGGCCTCAACGCGTTCGTCGAGTTGGCTCCTCAGGAGTACGAACCTCGCGACAGCGACGCCCTAATTGCGCCTGCGACTGCGCTCGTTTTTGTCGCTGGTCTTCTGTTTGGCAGTCCGCCAGGCCCGACTGCGCTCATGCGCGCCCAACAGCTGGTCGATGAAGGCACGCCGATCTTAACCGCGCTCTCAAAGACAGACGCATACCATCGGGCGCCAGCCTTCGTCACCGGGCAGATTGCCAAGTCGGCGACGGTCTGGAGCCTTTCCTCGGCTCGGGGGGTCGTGACGCTCGTTCAGATGCCAGGAGAGGTCAACGGCGTCGCTGGCCGCTTTGAGTGGATTGTCGATCAGGCAGGGAAGATCACGCACATGTTGTTTGTTGAGGGCGGGAAGATCACCGGGGTCCCGACGATTCCATGACCTTCACGACCCTCGGATCACTGCCACGAGAGTTCATCGCTTCTCACGCTGAGTTGGATGCTGAGGAAGTGGCCTTCGGTGTGACAACTGGTTTGCTGGACCCTAAGGACGCAATTGCTCTTGCCGAGGCGAGGTTCGTCAGGGGCTTTCGCGATGCCGCAACGGTCGCCTTCGCCATGATCCTTTCCGAGGACGCAGACGAAGTCGTCGATTTGGCGAGGCGGACTGCTAGCCTCACAACACGCGACGCTCGGCCGATCTGGGCTTACCTGATCGTCGCGTGGGCTGTCGAGAACACCGCGAGAACGGCCTGCGACGCGATCATCGAGGAGCTCTTCGCTGAATTTGACTATCCAACCTACATCGCCGCGCTGGTTTCGTGGATGCCGCTCGGCCCTCGTGCCGAACCCGGCTGGGAGGCTCTCGAAGCAAGGCGATTGAACTGGCTCGCCGAGGGGGAGCGAGCGGATCGGACTCGACAGTCAGGCAACGAGTTGACGTAGGGAACGTGGACACATACGGCTACGTCGTGGCGACGAGCTCGCCATCCCGCCGCACCGACCTGACCTACGACGCGGTCGGCCGAGCGCTCAGCGCCAAGGTGTATGACGCCACCCCGACCCTCCGCCTGTCCACCACCACGACATACCTCGGCGACGGCGCCGTGGCGCAGGTGGCCTTCGACGGCACGGGCTCGGTGCCATCGGAGGGCACCGACACCCTCACCTCCACGTACGACGCGATGGGCCGGCCCGACCAGACCAAGCGCGGCGCCACCGTGCTCACCGACAACGGCTGGAACGTGACCGACACCCTGGCGTCCCGAGCCGACGGTGCCGCCGGTACATCCGCCTTCACGTACGACTGGGCCAACCGCGAACTCACCGCCACCTCACCCGTCGCGACCGGCACGACGACGACGGCGTATCGGCTTGACGGCCTCATCGCCACCCGAACAGCCGGCAACGCCGAGACCGTGACGCTCACGTACGATCCGGTGAAGCGCCCGATCAACGTCGCCTATGCCACGGGTGGCTCGCTCTGGCAGTCCTATGACCGCCTGGGCAACGTGACCGCCGAGGGCCGCTCGCTCACCGGTGTGAGCGGCAACGCCGGGACCGGCAGCCAGGCCTTCACGTACGACGCC
>JANNFQ010000659.1:0-9378 GCA_031380045.1 Acidimicrobiaceae bacterium | reverse complement strand
GCGACCTGGCCCAGCGTGCCGGCCTGGGCGGCATCCCAGAGTGGCTCAGCTTCTACTACAAGAGCCCGCAGGTGGCCCCCGGCCTGTACCCCGAGCACGACCTGTTCGTGCAACTGGCCAAGTTGCTCAACACCCTGCGGTGGATGATGGGCGAAGACCAGATCACGCACCTCGGCCGCGAGTACTACGACGAGACCTGATGTGTGGGCGGCGCCCACGCGCCATCTGTGCAGGGTGGGTCAGCTGACCTTCGGGGTGTGGCCCGCCAGGATCTGGGTCAGCAGGTGGGCATCCAAGTTGCCGCCGCACAAGATGGTGGCCACGCGCTTGCCTGCGTTGCGCTCGCACTCCATCAGCAGGCCTGCGGTCGCAACGGCACCTGCCGGTTCGGCCAGGTTGTGCGTGGTGTCGTACAGCACCCTGATGGCGTCGGCGCAGGCATCGTCGCTGACCTCCACGATGCGGGCGGCGCCACGCACGATCGTGTCGATCGCGTCGGCGTCCGGCACGCGGCAGGCCACACCGTCGATGAAGGTCGTGGCGGTCTCGGTGGTGACCACATGGCCGGCCGCGAACGACAAAGCAGTCGCCGGGGCATTCTCGGCGACCACGCCGACGATCTCGGTGGACAGTGCCAGCAGGTCGCGAACCCCGATCAGCGCGCAGATGCCCGAACCCATCCCGACCGGCACGTACACGGCGTCCAGCCCCGCCACGGCCTGGAACAGTTCCAGCGCGTAGGTGGCGACCCCCAGCACCAGATCGGGGTGGAACGACGGCACCATCTCCAAACCACGCTGAACCGCCAGTGCGCCCGCATGCTCACGAGCCTCTTGGAAGTCGACACCATGCTCGATGAGCTCGGCTCCAAATGCACGCATCGCCGCGTTCTTGTCGGGGCTGTTTCCATGTGGAGCCACGATGGTCACCTCAAGGCCGGCAGCCCTGCCCGCCAACGCCAGGCTTTGCCCGTGGTTGCCGCGAGTGGCGCTGATGATGCCGCAAACATGTGGGCGTTCGCGTACCAGTCGATCGGCATAGATCAGGCCGCCGCGCACCTTGAACGCGCCAGTCGGCGTGTGGTTCTCGTGCTTCACCCACACCTCGGCACCCACACGTTCACCCAACAGCGGCCACGCGTACTGCGGTGTGGCGGGCACGACCCGCCGCACGATCTCGACGGCGGAATCCAACTCATCCATGGTGAACGTCACGTCGTCACTCTGGCACCGATGTTCGGCTGGGCCGAACGAATTCAGGCGTGCAGCACGTGGTCCAGCCACACGTCATGGGCATCCATGGGCAGCGCATCGACGATCTGTTCGTCGAAGCACGCCCCCACTGTGCTGGCCTGCAACCCGACCAAGAAACGGTCGTAGTACGCCTTCCCGTGGCCCAGCCTGGCGCCGCCCGTGGTGAACGCAACCCCCGGCACGATCACCAGATCGATGGATGCCCGGTCGACGACATCGCCGTCGGGCTCGAGAATTCCCCACGTGCCGGCGATCGTGCCGGCACCGACTCGTGCCGGCTCGATGTGGTCGCCGACGATGCGCGGCAACACCAGCACCTTTCCGTCGCGATCCAGCCGTGCGACCAAACCATCGGTGTCGGGCTCTGACTCCATCGACGAGTACGCCATCACCGTACGCGCCGACTCGTATTCCGGCAGTTGGGCCAGCATCGCCCAGAGCTGCACGCTGCGCAGCAGGCGGTCGTCAATGAGTTCACAGACGAGCTTCATCCGTCGCCGCAACGCAGCCTTTTCGGTCACGACTGACAGGATCGCACACAGGTCAATCGGTCTACAGTCGCGAGCATGTCGATCGATCCGATCAAGTACCGCCAAGTGCTCGGTCACTTCCCCACCGGTGTCACCATCGTCACCGGCATGTTCCAGGACGAGCCTGTCGGTTTCACGGTCGGCTCGTTCACCTCGGTATCGCTCGACCCGCCGTTGGTCGGGTTTCTACCCATGATCACTTCCGACCGGTGGATCAAGATCCGCCAGTCGGGCGCGTTCTGCGTCAACGTGCTGGGCCACGGGCACGGCGACCTGTGCTGGCAATTCGCGAAGAGCGATGTCGAGTACCCGTTCGAGGGCGTGGCGTGGGCGCCCGCGCCGATCACCGGATCGCCGGTGCTGGACGGCGCTATCGCCTGGATGGACTGCACCATCGATCAGGTCGTCGATGCCGGCGATCATCACTTCGTCATGGGCCTCATCCAAGAGTTCGAGCACGTCCACCCCGACAGCGAACCCCTACCGCTGCTGTTCTACCGAGGCAAGCTCGGCCAGTTCAATCAGCACTGACGTGGCCAACCGGGTAGTGATTCGGGCCGCGTTGCTGGACGTCGCGTCCATCGTGGTCTTCGTCGCCATCGGTCGACGCAGTCACGACGAGTCGGGCAACGTCGTCGTCGGCGCCATGAAGGTGGCCGCGCCGTTCTTGATCGCGCTGGCAGTCGCCTGGGTCGCCGAACGAGCGTGGCGGCGGCCCGACGACCTGAGGGTCGGCGCGGGCATCTGGGCGTTGACGGTCATCGATGGCATCTTGCTGCGCCGGTTCGTGTTCGACCGCAGCACAGCTGCGTCGTTCATCGTCGTTGCATCGATCGTGCTGGGGGTGTTCCTGCTGGGATGGCGGCTGATCGTCAGCCAGTCCGTCATCCGTCGACCCGACCGCTGATCGGCACTCGCCACACCTTCAACACTTCGTGCGCCGAGATCCAGACCGCATCGTCGTCGGCAGCAACACTGCCACTGCCCGCACTGGGCCCGAAGCGTGCGACAACCGTGTTGGTCGACGGATCGATCTGGGCAACGAGGACCTCGCTGACGCGTGCCCACACGAAGCCCCCACCAACTGCGATGTCGCCACCGTTCACCGGACTTGTCGACGCAACGATCGTCGCCGTGACCGTGTTGCTGGCCGGGTCGATCGACGTGACGGTTCCTGCCCGGTTGTTCATCACCCACACATGGTCCTCGCCCACGGCAAGGAACCTCGCGCCCGCATCCACCTCGATCAGTGCTTGCTCCTCACCGGTTGTCGGATCGATGCGATGGACGGCAGAGCCGACGTCATCGCTGACCCACAACGAGCCGGCGAGAAAGCGCATCGCGCTGGCTCCGGAGGGAGCCGCGAATGTCGCCACGATCGAGTTGTCGGCCACGCTGATCTGCGCGATCTGGCGGTCGTTGCCGGCCGACATCACCCACACGAACTCGTCGCTGGCGGCAATGGACGATTCTTCGGCGATCGAGTCGAACGGTAGAAAGATCGTCGCCCCGATGGTGCCGTCGGCGGTGTTCACCCGATACAGGGTCGTCGTGTCGCACGCACCGACCCACAGTGCTCCGGGCGACGAGTCCATGCCCAAGCACACCTCGACGCCGGTGGGCACGTCGAACATCGGCGCTGCGGTCGTCAGGTCGTAGCCGACAACCCCCGAGCCGACGTTGGCCACCCACGCCGCACCCTCGGCGATGGTGACCCAGTCGGGAAACGGTTCGGCGGCGATGGTCTGCACGCCGGCGACATCGGCGAGCCGTTGTGGATCGGGCAACGCAGCATCCGTTGTCGATGTGGTCGGCGTAGCCGTGGTCGTGGGTTGTGCCGTGGTGTCCGGCCGAGTCGTCGATGGCTGTGATGCGGACGGCTCGCTGACCGAAGGTTCAGTCGCACTGGACGGTTCGGGCACAAGCGTGTCGGCGATCGAGGTGTCGGTCGTCGAGTCGTCGTCGCCGCCGCCGCAGCCGACAACGGTCAGGCACGTCGCCACCATCACGATCCCGACGGTCCGTCTGTTCATGCTGAGATTGAAACACGTACTGGACCGACCGTTGGCCCAGCTCCAACCCGCACACCAGCTACGTTGACCCGATCACGAACCTGCCGGCGCACCAGAGTCTGAGCTCGTGAAAGAGCGCCGCCCCGGTGGCTTCGCGGGTGCGTGGAGCCATCGACGATGGCGGTGGCTGCTCGGCAGCTACGCCGTGTCGATGACGGGCGACTTCCTGTACTTCGTCGCTCTCATCGTGTATCTGCTGGACGAGACCGGCTCGGCCAGTTGGGTTGCGGCCGCTGCAGTGCTGCGCATCTTGGCCTACGTCATCCTCGGTCCGCTGGGCGGCGTGATCGCCGATCGCTTCGACAAGATCAGGATGATGGTCGTCCTTGACATCGGGCGATTTGCATTGATGACGGTCATCGCCACCTCGATCTGGTCCAACGGACCGGTCGCAGTCGTCCTCGCCCTCACCGTCGCCAACTCAGCGCTCAGTGCTTGCTATCAGCCCGCTGCCGTGTCGATGACACCGCTGCTCGTTGCCGAGGACGACCTGGCAGCCGCCAACGCCGCCGAGAGCATCATCGCCCAGATCGCGCTGTTCATCGGTCCAGGAATCGGCGCGTTGGTGGTGAACCTCAGCAGTTCGGCCGCTGCATTCGCGGTGAACGGCCTGACGTTCCTGGCCTCTGCAGTGCTGGTGCTGCGCGTCGGTCGGGGCAAGACGTTCGGTCAGATCGGGTCGACGCCCGCCGTGAAGGCAGCCGAGGCCCGATCAGAGCCGGCCGAGACGGCCGAGACATCCGGCAGCAGCGTGTGGCACGACATCGTCGATGGCGCCAAGACCGTGCGAGCCCACGCCGGTCTGGTGGCGATCATGATCTTGACCGGCGCGATCTTGTTCCAGGTCGGTGTCGAGCAGGTGGTGCACGTGCTGGTCGCGGAAGATCGCCTGGGCATGGGGGCCGACGGCGTGGGGGTTCTTTCGGCCGCCATCGGTGTTGGTGGCCTGGTGGTCGCGCCGTTCACCGCTCGACTCGGAGGCTCGCGCTTCGCGGGACTGATGTTGGCGGCTTCCGGCATCGTCTTCGGGCTGGCGATGGCGTTGTTGGCTGTGGTCGACTCGACGCCGTCGGCCCTCGCCGTGCTGGCGGTGCAGGGCATGGGCGTGATGGTGTTCGAGGTGGTCTTCATCACGTTGTTGCAGCGCTGGTGCCGGGAAGATGCCTTGGCTCGGGTCTTCGGGTTGAACGATTCGGTGACCTCTGCAACCCAACTGCTCGGTGCGATCGCCGCGCCATTGCTGATCGCCGGCCCCGGCCTGAACGGCACTCTGTGGTTGACCGGCGGGCTGGTGGTCGTCGTCTCGTTGGCCGTCGCGCCGGCGCTGCATCGCGAGGCGGTCCGCTCGGCCGACGAGCTGCGGCAGCTCGAACCGATCGTGGTGCGCCTGCGCGATCTGGGCATCTTCGGCGAGGCGCCGCAGGCCTCACTCGAGCGTCTCGCCCGCTCGGTCAGGCGGCGTCATGTCGATGCGGACACCATCGTGTTCCGCGAGGGCGATCAGCCCGACGACATGTTCGTGATCGACGGCGGCGAATTCGTCGCCGCATCGGTCACCGAGGGTGAACTGAACAGGATGCGCCTCGGCGACTGGTTCGGCGAGATCGGCCTGCTGCGATCGATCCCCCGTACGGCCACCGTCACCGCCGCCACCGATGGCAAGCTGTGGGTCATCGACGGTCAGGTCTTCGTCAACGCGCTGGCCGGCCCCGAGCGACTGCCCGACCCGCTGCACCGCACGATGTCGATTCGGCTTGCGAGGACACATCCGGGCACAATGGTCGAGACCTGAAATGATCGATCTCGACAGTCACCTCATGGAGCCGCGAGACTTCCTGGTTCCGTTCGCTCCGCTCGCGTTACGTGACGCGCTGGTGCTGCAGGCCGCGCCCGCCGCCGATCAGATCGCATCGGGCCGGGGCGGGCACTGGTCGGCGCCCGGCGCCTTCGATCGAGACGAGCGTCGCACACTGCTGGACCAACTCGGCATCGCCCGCCAGGTGGTGCTGCCTGGGTTGGCGCACCTTGCCCACTTGGGCACGTCGGTGGTTGTCGAAGCGGCGCGAGCGCAGCGCCGCGCCATGACCGCGTGGGCCGACGGTGACCCGCGGTTTCTGCCGGTCGCCATGGTGCCCATGGACGAACCCGAATCGGCCATCGATCTGATTGGCGATGCCGCCGAGGCCGGCTTCCGACTGGTGCTGCTGGCCACTGCCCGACCGCAGCCCTCGCTGCCGGTTGCGCCAGATCAGATTCGCGTCTGGCATGCGCTGGCCGACAGCGGGATGGCAGGTGTGCTGCACTTCGGCACCACCGGTAGCGGGGTACCCCATGGTTGGCGCACGGTCAGCGCCGATGGCGACCACCGATTTGTTGATTCGATCGATGTGGTGCTGGCACACCACAGCGTCGAGGCGACTGTCGCCGCACTGGCGCTGTCGGAAACGTTCGCTCGCGCACCATCGCCTCGGCTGCTCATCGCCGAACACGGAGCCGCCTGGGTCCCCGGTTTGTTCGGCAAGCTCGACGCCCACCAACGCTTGTCCGGCGCCAGCGAATCGTCCGGTTCGCAAGACGAACCTCTGTCGGTCCGAGTCGGAAAGGCGATCGCCGTGGTGCCGTTCGTCTTCGAACCGGTTGGCGATCTGATCGACGCCATCGGCGATCACGTGCTGGGCTTCGCCACGAACCAACCCCATCCGCAAGGTGGAACGGACCCTGTGGCGGCGTTCGCCACCGCGTTGGGCGGGCGTGATGGCGGCGCGTTCTTCACGAACAACGGCACTCGGCTACTGGACGGCGGTCACTGAGCGCGGCGCTGCAGCACTGCTGACTGATGGATGGTCATGCGACCGCGACCGACGGTCAGCACGCCGTCATCCTCGAGGTGCTTCAGCACCCGATTGGCGGTGGGCCGCGTGGTGCCGGCCATCGACGCCAGGTCTTCCTGCCTGATTGGAACTTCGATCGGTGAGGCCCCCACGTCGTACAACGACGCCAGGTCGGCGACGCGGCGAATGACGCGCTGATCGGCCGGGACGTACAGCGCGTCCAGCACCTGGCCTGTCAGCCTGCGGACCTGCGCGGCTAACGCTTCGACCAGGAAGCGTTCGACCGACGGCTGGCGGCGCCGCAGTTCTTCGAAGTCTCGACGATGCAGCATTCGCGTCTCGACGGGTTCCAGCGCCACCACGCTGGCCGTCCTGACCGATGCCTCGGTCAGCAATGCCTGCTCACCGAAACACGCCCCTGGCCCCAACACGGTCAGCGTGGCGACATCGCCTTGCGGGGTTGCTGTGCGGATGGCCACGCGGCCCTTCAACATCACGTGCAGGCTGTCGCCGGGGTCGCCTTCGTAGAACAACGTGTCGCCCTTCTTGAAAGCGCGACGCACCATCTTGGCGACGACCATGCGCCGCTCTTCCTCGCTCAGTCCGCCGAGCAGGTCGAGTTCCATTGTCGAAACTCTACGTGAGGTGTCTCCGGCCGCCGACTGAGCGTGGCATCATCCAAGTTGGCGGGATGTCGGTGACCGTGTCGTTGTGTCGTGTGGCGTACAGACCATCGGGCACTTCGCTGTCACGCTGGCTCGGGAGGAGGAGGTCGGGTGGAGCGGTTCGATGCATTCATCTCATACAAGCTTGCGCTCGAACGCCCCGACGGATTCGTCTGCGAGTATGTGGGCCGCGTGCCCACCGCCAAGTCGTTCGGACCGATGCCGATGCATCTGCTCCGACGGCACCTTTCACCGACCGGGAGCACGATGACCTGATGCGCCGCACCGACCTGATCCACCAACTCGGGGCTCTCACCGAGCAGCTCGAGCCTGTGCTGCTGCCGACTGCCGGCATCGAACACCTCCAGGCGCTGTGCCTGACTGCACGCCTGTCGTTCGGCGCCGTTGCAGTCTCGGTGGCAGCGCGTCACGACGACGTGTTGCGGTACGTCGCCTCGTCGGGCCCGGGCGCCGACGCCATCGTCGGCACCGAACTGTCGGTCTCGCGTGGCATTGCCGGCTACGTGGCACTCACCGGCCAGTCGTTGGCGGTCGACCGGCCCGCCAACGACCCGCGCTTCGCCCGCGACGTGGCCGAGCGAACCGGGTTCGTGCCCACGTCCATCCTCGCCGTACCCATCACGGGCGACGACGGCGAAGTGGCCGGCGTGCTGTCGGTGCTTGACCGGTCACTGGCCGCTGGCGACGCACTCGAACTGGCCACCGCCTTCGCCGAACAGATTGCCCTGCTGCTGCCGGCGATTCAGGTCACCGCTCGCGCTGCTCGCGTCATTCTGGATGCTGTTGTCGATGCAGCATCGCACCACGACGCCGAACTGGGCGTCGCATTGCGGCGAGCCAGCGCCCGGCTGCCGGCGGCCGATGCCGAGCTGGCCGCCATTGCGGCCGCCATCGCCCAACTGCAAACTGCCGACCCCGCCGTCAGGGCACAGGTTCGTTCGATCATCGCCGATGTCGTGACCCTCGCGACATCGAAGCGGCGTCGATGACCGACTTCCTGCCGGCGTGGTCCGAACCCTTCCACGGCGACGGGCTGGGCTTCGCTCCCCCACGGGTGCTGCCCGGTCGAGTCACCCGCAAGTGGGCCTACGGCGATGGCCGCGGAACCGGCGTGAAGGTCGCGGTCATCGACTCGGGTATCGAGGACGGCCATCCTCGGGTCGGCACGGTCTCACGAGGGATCGTCGTGGAACGCGACGAATCAGAGGAAGACGGCGTTCGCTTTGTGGAGGGCGCTCACGAGGATCTCTACGGTCACGGAACAGCATGCGCCGGGGTGATCCGCAGCATTGCGCCCGATGTCGAGTTCATCAGCATTCGCGTCCTGGCCGCGAACCTGAAGGGCAGTGCCTTCGCGTTCGCGAACGGGTTGGACTGGTGCATCGAAAATGGCGTGCACGTGGTGAACCTCAGTCTGTCCACTGCAAACGAGAGCTACGCCGAGACGTTCTGGGATCTTGTCGACCAGGCGGCGTATCACAACGTCTTGCTGGTGTCGGCGATGAACAACGAACGGAGACGCAGCATCCCCAGCGAGTTCGCCGGTGTGTTCTCGGTCGCGTGCGCCCCCGGTACGGACACCGAGCGGTTCTTGTTCCATCCCGGTGGCGCTGCCGAATGGGGAGCGGCCGGCATCGACGTCGAGGTTGCCTGGACAGGCGGCGAGACCATCACGGCCAGCGGCAACAGCTTCGCCGCGCCCGTCATCGCCGGACACCTGGCGCGGATCGTGGGCGCACATCCCGGCATCACACCGTGGCAGGCCAGAACGGTCCTGGCGGCCTTGGCCGAGAACCGGTCGCCGCAACCCTGAGTTCTGCGTTGTGAGCAGGTTCTTTGCGCACGAATCGCTCGCCGGGTTTGTCGTCGATTGCACAGTTGTTGTGTTGGCTTGCGCACAGAACTCGGCCCGATCTGAGCGCACTATGGTCCCATCGACATCCGCTCATCGGCGGACCGGATACAGGAGGAACACCATGAGCAATGAGAACACCGAGAACACCGAG